>JAVVGB010000013.1:0-28777 GCA_032249315.1 Thermoproteota archaeon | reverse complement strand
CCTCAAATTCCCTTGCTGTTAAATATTTAGGATTATCCACACCATATTTTTCAAGAAATTCACACATCGATTTATAACATTCGGTAATTAGCTCTCTTAATCCAGAAACCTTTTTCGAATATTTTTCTGTTATATCAGTTATAATTTCTTCCAACTCCTTTCTTGCCTTTATTCCAATATCTATTTTGCCTTTTTTAACTCTTTGGTAATGAAATCTTATACCTAAAGATGATATTAAAGATGCAAGTGCGATCACTAAAGCAAGTAACATGAGAAATGTAAATATAGTTGATATCTCAAAAGCATAAGGAGTAGGCTTATTTGCTCCGCCTTCAGATGATAAAGGAAAAAATCTTGATATGAAAAATAACGAATAAAAGAAACCAAGTATTGAAATCATTCTTAAAATAGCTACCTTTAAGTTATCTCTTTCAAGATATAAAATTAAACCAACTATTGTTGTTATTACAATTAATACAAATAAATAAGCGTTATCATTAGATCTTTCTTCATAAAACAGTGTCGTATCATTTTTCATAGGAGTTGTTTTATTTGTTTTAACAATATGAAATTCAGGAAATTTAAGATTATTTATATTTATAACTTCATAATATAAACTTACTATTGAAAAAATAAAAACAACAAGAAAAATTAAAATTAATATTTTATTATTCATATTTCATTTTTTTAAATCTTAAAATCAAAAATAAAATAATAAAAGAAATAATTATTATTAAATAAGTAAATAAATTAACTAGATGTAAATTATCACTTTTTCCTTCAATTAAATTAAAACCATTTACCATAATTTTATAGTCTACATTGTTATATATAAAATAATCATCAATTTCAATATAATAAAATCCCTCTGCTTCTTTTAATTGATTGTTATTAATGAAAATTTGTGCGTTGCGAACAAAGGAGTTATCTGAAGCATAAAATACCTTTACTATATACTTAGTTTTAAAAGGATAATTCTCAATGTATATTTCATGAATAATTTTATCAAATATGATCGTTTTTCCATTTTCTTTATCTTCAAAGCTTGTTATATTTGTAGCTGAGATTATCTTTTCAACTTTAACATAAACTTTTCCTATTTTGTTTAATGTTAATTCAATATAAAACTTACCTTTTTCAGAATCAAATTTAGCTTCTAATCCATTAACTATTACAAGAGAATTTTTCTCCAAACTTTTCAATACTCCATAGTAATATTCGAAAGCATAAACAATATCTAAATAAATCCTAGCCTTTGAATTAACTTCATATCTTTCATTTTCTGCTTCATATTTAAGAACTATTAACTTGTTGAAAATTACCGATATTGTTTTATTAAAATGCTTTGTTACATTTATATTTCCCCAAGTTATTTCAATTATTTCATATTTTAAAAGAGTTATATTTCCAGGATTTTCAACTCTTAGTATATAAGAATCAGAATAAAACAAAAGATTTTGAACTTTATCTTTAAACTTTACCTTTATAATAGCATCCTTTAGTATTTTATTATCGTATTCGCTTTTTATTATAATTTTAACCTCAGCATATTCTTGTTTATGATCAACTACAACAACATCTGGCTTTTCAATTAATAATCTATCCCAAATTAGTTCAGGCTCTTTTTCAATCAACACATAATTTATATTGAACTTATTATCTACTACATTAAAGGATAAATTAACTTTTGAAGGAATTTCAGGAGATATGATGGTAACCCAATAATAACCATATTCATATTTAGCCTGTATGCCGTTTACTTTTACTATTCCATTGAATTCAGATTTATCATAATGGTATCTTAGTTTAAATTTAACAAGAACTTGTGAACCTAAATTAAATCTTCCTTTTAAAGGAGAAACATCGTAAACTTCTATTCCATCCCATATTATTTTTATAGGTAAAGAATTGAATAAAACAGAAACTTCATTATATTTCAAATCTGTAACGGTATAGTATTCCTCTCCCAATTTAATTCCCTTTACAAGAAAATACGATATACCTTTATTGTTTGTTGTTGAATATAGAGAATTGTTCAATATTACTGTAATGTTTTGTACAGGATTTCCTAGATAATCCTTGACTTGAGCTGTAATGTTAGCATAAGAATCAAAGGATATTCTACTTTCTTTTGTACTTAAATGAACATCATATTTTTTGCTAGAATAATGCACCCCTACCAAGAATCCTTCCTTACTTTTTCTTATAATATTAATTGAAAGGTTATTATCTACAAACTTTTCATCTACCCTAAAATATGCATCATTTAAAGTACTTGTTAAAGGTCTTGAATCAATTAGCCTAAAAGGTCCTTCGCCGCTATCTTTGGTTTCATCAACATAGTATATTAGAACACCTTCATTAGGTAAAAATGAATCAAATCCTACCTTTGTTCTGCTTTCAACTACGTAATAATTGGTATCAGTAATTTTGATTCTAATTAAGTAATATCCTTCGTTTAATAATTCATGGAATTTAACTTCCTCTTTTACAATAGTTTCTAAATTAACATTCAATACTTGCTCATCTTTGATCCATCCTAAAAAATATTTTAATAAAGCATTAGGATGGGCTGGACTTGATCCTAGAATATCACCGTTTAAGTAACCTATATCCATTAGATCCCATACTCCCATTCTGCTTTCAAAAGTTCCATACATGTAAAGATCAGGTAAACCTAATGCATGGCCAAATTCATGAACATAAATTCCAAAGAAATCGTATTGTGAAACTACACTTATAGATACGTATACTTTACCATCATTTGTCTTAATCTCCCATTCGCCTATACTAGAAAAGCTCCATATATCGCTATTATTATTTGTTATTGCCTCGTCGCGTCCTGCATGTATTATAAGAATTCTTTCATAAAGATTGAAGTTAACATAATTGTCAACTTTATTTATTATTTCACTAATAAAATCGGCTCTATAACAATCAACGTAGCTACCGCATGGACTACCATAATAAGTAGAAGGCCAATTCATTGAAACAATATCATTGTAAATTGAGAAATTCAAATACGTAAGATTAAAAGATACTTCTCTATAATATTTATCCATCTTATTCAATATTTCACGAATTTCATCATCTGTCTTTTTGAACTTAATATTTGGAAACTCTACCCTTATAACCAATACCTTTTGTTCTCCAATTGTTGAATGTTTCAAAGGAGTAATAAATTTAGGATAGCTTGATGGAGCTTGTTCAATTATTTGATTAATTATAAAAACATCATTATTTAAAAACCCTTTAGCTTTTATATATGACGTATCTTTTAGATCTAATTTTGTATCAACTTTTAAAAATCTTCCATCATTTAAACTTAAATAATATTCTTTTTTATTGCTAACAATTACATTCAAATATCCATCAATAAATGTTTCATTTTTTGCATATATTTCCTGCAAATTAATAATTAAAAAATATATAAAAAATAAAACAATAAATAACAAAATCTTTTTCATATTTTTCTTAAATATTTAATTTTAGGAAAAGTTAAAATTTCATAATCAACTACAATAGGTATCATTTCATCAATATCTATAATTTTTAAGAAAGGCGATAATAATTCTTCCTTTGGTATAAGGTTTATCTCCGTTCCTTGAGCATAATAAGAAATCGCTGGCAAAACAAGAATTCTTTTATTTTTATACTTTCCATAAAGGAAACATTTAACCTTTGTTTTTGCTCCTACCTCGCTATATAAACCTATTGAAGGATGTTCATGAGCTAGAATTAAAAAATTAGCTTTATCTATTAAATCTTTGCTTGGTATTTCTTCTCCGTGGAACATTAAATAATCATTAATAATTAATTCTTGCCTATAAACCTTCAAATTTAAAGATTTAGCAAATCCATCAACATAGTTATCATGATTACCTTTAACAAGAATCATTTCAATTTCTCTTTTGAATATGTTATTTCTTGTATAATATACAAAGTCAAAAAGCTCATCGATTTCTTCTTTAGCTATTTCATCAAATTCGTTTTTAATATCTCCTAAAATTATCATTCTTTGAATTTTATCCCTTCCTATTTTTTTAACTGCCTTTTCTATTTGCTTAAGAATATTGCTTAGGTTTAATTTTGGTAGATAAACTCCTTCTTTAGCTGAAACTCCTTCGAAACCTAGATGTAAATCTCCGAGAACTAAAGCATTAAGACTTTTTATAAATACTAAATAACAATCTTCAATGAACTGAATATCCTTTAATTCATCTTCCATAGGTAGCAACAAATTCTCCATAAGCTATAACATGATTATTGATCTTATTAATAATATTTTCAACTTTTGCTCCTTCAGCTAATCCTGTAAATGTATCTAAAGCATATATTCTAAAAACATATCTATGTTTTCCCATACTAGGACAAGGCCCATTATAGCCAATTTTTCCAAAATCATTAATTCCTTGTTTAGCGAAATAAAGCTTACCTTCTTTAGGTATATTTTCATGAAACTCTTTAATAATTGAAGGAATATCATAAATAACCCAATGAATAAAATTTTTCTTTGGAGCGTCGATGTCAAAAACAATTATTACAAAGCTAACAGTATTTATTGGATAATTTTCCCATTTAAGAGGCGGAGAAATATCTTCACCGTCACACGTATATTTAACAGGTATTTCATTTGAGAATGCTGGGCTATATATATTAATAGTTTTATTTAATCCTTGAATAGGTTGATCAAGTAAAGAAGCTGAAGTTGTTGAAAAATAATATAAAATTACAGAAAGAATTATTAATCCAACAATTATTATAACTACAATTTTCTTTTTCACAATAAATAAATGAAAAGAAAAGGATTTTTATTTTATGCTAAAATACTTTATGATAATTTTATTAATATCCGCTTCGTTTATCCTTTATCCTGAAATTAAAGAGGAAGATTATTTTATATATTATTCAAAAGTTAACAATTTAAGAATTCTATTTTATAACAAAACAGTTTTAAATTTTCTTCAAGCTGAAATTTATTTCAAATGGTTAATTAAGAATGAAAGCATAAAAGTGGAAATGAAAATAAATTCAAATAACGGTTCTGTTCTTTTGTCAAATGAATTAAACATAAATAGGAATAATAATATGCTTAGCTTTAAAAATGGTAGCAGAATAGGAGTAACACTTTTATTTCTAAAGCAAAATTTAAAAGAAGTAAGAAGCATAGTAGGAGTTGGCTTATACGATCAGTTTACAGTTAATGTTTTATCTTCACAAACTAAAAAATTGGATAAATTTGGTTATCAAAAAATAACAACCGTAACAGTTTCTTCAAGTTCTGTTTTATTGTATGAACTATTCGGTATATCTGGATATCCAAGAATATGTGAATACGATGAAGATACGGGAATATTAATATATGCTGATAGCTATTTTATAGAACCAGCTTTTTTAGCTTTGGAAATAATTTCTTTTAGCGCTGATCTAAAACTCGTAGAAACAAATTCTAATCTAGGACCAAGTGATGATTTTTACTTTTTCATTGAAAACTTTCCGTTAATTTTTGCTTTATTAATAATAATATTGGCTTCGTTTTTTATTATAAGAAAAATTATTAAGAAGAAATTTTCAAGTTAATAACTTCTTCTTTGCTTAACCCGATCTTCTTTAGTATTGCCTCATGAAGATCTCTTAATCTTTTTCTTCTATCCTTCATTAATACAATATCTGCTTCACCAAATGTAATTAATATATGAGAAAAAGGTGAAGGTAAAGGAGTTTTAATAAATTCAACTTCAATTTCTTTCTTTCTTATTTTATCTAATACAAGTTTAGCCTTAGGTAAATCCATAACATCTTCTAAAATTTCTCTGTATGTTTCCTCTATTATAGGAAATTTAGGATCGATTTCTTCACATGCTTCCAATAGTACTTGGGAATTGATTTGTTGTTTAGATACACTTATCTTATGACCCTTATAATTTCTTAAAACCAAAAAACTTCTTGTAGAATTATGTCTAAATTTTCTTTTCATAAGCTCAGTATATTTTATATATTGAATAAGAAGATTCTCAACATTCTCTTCAAAAATTGTTTTAAATATTTCTTCGATAGTTCTTTTGTTTATTTTTGAATAAACTCCTTCAGGCAGTATTAAAACAAAGCCGTTATCATGAACCATTGTACCAACATCTACTTCATACTTTTTAGCAATAGTTATCGCAAATATTCTTGAAAGTGCATCATTTGTTCTTCTTCCATATAAAGCATGAAATATTAAAAGTCTTCTCCCTTCAAGATCCTGCGTTTTTTCTATTAATAGTAACTTATCATTAGGAATAATTTTACAAAATAGATATTGTTCAATAAAGTATGAATGCATAGCTTTTTTAGAATTTTCATCTGCGGGAAGCTCATCTAATATATCATAGAAATCCTGGTTATTCTTCAATCTTTCGTATATTTTTCTCCTAAATTCACCTATTCTTAAAGCTAGATCAAAGTTTAAAGGCAATTGTTCAGAAAACCAAGGAGGAATTGTAGGAGCTTCATTTTCAGTTTTTTCTACATAGCATCTCATTCCTTTAGCATAACTAAATTTGTATGTTTTTCCTCCTAGAACAAAAACATCTCCTTTTTTCAATCTCATCAAAAATTCTTCTTCAATGTTTCCTATCCATTTCTTTTCAGGAAGAAGGAAAACATCGACAGCAACTTCATCTGGAATTGTACCTATGTTTAGCATGTATATTGTTCGAACATATTTTCCTCTTCTGCCAAACATCATATCAGATTCATCAAACCATATTTTACCATATACTTTTCTATCTTTAAGTTCAACGTAATGCCCAGCTAAATATTTTAATACCTTTATAAAATCTTCCTTTGATAGATCTTTATAAGGATAAGCTCTTCTAACCAAATTAAAGGCATCATCTACATTCCATTTTTTATTTATAGCCATTCCTACTATATGCTGGGATAATACATCTAAACAATTCTTTGGCATATGAAAACTATCAAGCATTCTCTTCTTTGCATAATAAAGCATTACTGAACATTCTATTAGGTCATCTCTATTCATAACAATTATTCTTCCAACTGAAACATCTCCAAATCTATGACCGCTTCTGCCTATCCTTTGAATTGCTCTTGTAATAGATTTAGGTGAGCCAAGCTGAACAACTGTGCTAATATAACCAATATCAATTCCCAATTCTAAACTTGTTGAACATACAACAGCCTTTAATAATCCTTTCTTTAGTCTATCTTCTACATCAAGTCTTACTATTCTTGAAAGAGAACCATGATGGGCTGCAATATCATCATCTGTATAATTGAACTTTTTCTTTAAGTTAAAAACAACCCTTTCAGTTCCACTTCTTGTATTTGTAAATATCAAAGTAGTTTTATTTGCCTCAATAATTTTATGAAGCAATTCATATGTTCTTTTTTCTATTTCTTCATCACTTGTATATATTAGATCATCTGTAGGTGAAAGAACCTTTAAATCATATCCCTTCTCCCATGAAACATCTACTATCCAGCAATCCCTAAATTCTCCATTATTTAAACCTACTAAGAATTTTGCAGCTTCTTCTAAAGGATGCAAAGTAGCTCCTAAACCTATTCTTATAAATTCCTTGCCGCACAAATCCCTTAATCTTTCCAAAGATAAAGACAAATGAACTCCTCTTTTATTATTAGCTAACTCATGAATTTCATCTACAACAACATATTCAACATTTTTGATCTTTTCAGAGAATTTAGGAGAATTTAAAATTATTGCCAAACTTTCAGGAGTTGTAACAAGAATGTGCGGAGGCTTTCTGAGCTGTTTTTGTTTTTCATGTGGCGAAACATCTCCTGTTCTTACAGCAACACGTATTTCATTTATTTCCTTTCCATCTTTTTTTATAATTTCAGAAATTTCCTTCAATGGTATTTCTAAATTTTTATGAATATCATTGTTAAGAGCTTTTAAAGGAGATACGTAAATACAGTAAACTTCATCTCTTAGCTCATTTTTTATAGCTTTATCAAAAAGCTTACTAATTATTACTAAAAATGCACTTAATGTTTTACCTGAGCCAGTTGGAGCCGTTATAAGTAAGTTTTTTCCTTCTGAAATTAATTTAAAAGAATAGTATTGAGGAGGAGTTAGATCTTTGAAATTTTCTTCAAACCATCTTCTAACATAAGGATTTAAGCTTGATAAGCTTTCTTCTTTGGTGAATGGACTTAGAGGATAATAAAACATTACACTATATTATCTTCAAAAAGTTTTTTAAAGCTTTTGTGGAAAAACAGGCTGTTATACTTTTTACTTAAGCTTTTTCAAATGAATTTTGTAAATTTTTTCCATTCTTTTAGTTTCTAATTTTATTAAGTCTCTGTAAAAGTTATTATTATCTTCATTATATTTGGAAACAATGAAGAATAAATCATTTAAACTTATATTTGCTAAAAATGCAGGTAAAACTATTTTACCATATTTTTCTATTAAGCTGGATATTTTTTCCCATCTTTTCTTGATCATATTTATCTTTCTGCTTTTTTTATTCTCCAAAATCATGTCAACTATTTTGCTTACTTTATATGAAGGAAGCTTTGAAAGAGCTATTTTATTTGAGCTACAAATTTCACATTTTAAATCTTTTATATTTTTTGCAATTTTTTCTTCAATATATTCATAACAGTTTAAACAAATTAATGTTACTATTTTATTGAAAAGTCTAGTTTTATAAATTTCAACAATTGTTTTATCTTTATCTTTATCAGAAAACTCATGTAACAAATATTTTAGAATTTCATAATTTAATTTAGATATTCCTTTTTTACTTATGATTTTAATTTCGTTTAAAGCAATTTTTTTAGCTATCTCTTTAAAACCTTCAAGATCAACATCTTTAAATAAAATTTCTTTGACCGTTTCCTCGAATATTACTGTATTTTTATATTGCCTGATCATTTCCTCAAGGATATGCTTTTCAATATGTATATCTTTCTTTATTATTCCAAATCTTTTTCCTACATGCAAAAATCTGTATTTAACATTATTATCCTTTTCGCTAAATATTTCGTTTATTTTTTCTTCTATGTTAAAATATGGCAAGTTGTTTAATATATTTAAAATTTCATCTACTTTTACTTCCTTTGAAATTATTATAATATGATAAGGATCATTATATATTCTAAAATTTTTATTGTATTCATTTAATATCATATAAGATATAACTTTACTTAAAAATCTATTTATTTTGTTTCCATAGCATATGTTTATTATAATAACATTTTTATCATATTCAACAATTATTAAATTTTCATTAGGTAAAATTTCTTCATCTTTTAAAAAATTAATTTCATTTGAAACTTCATCAAGAATATTTTCATCAAGGATCATTCCTTTTTTAAAATTGTTGATCATTCGCATTGTTTCAATACTTGTTTCTTTTGTAACTGGAATTTCTTCACCTATCCAAGAAGGTATTGCTCCGAGCAAATCCTCACTTCTTTTACAATATACTTTTCTTTCCTTTTCATCAATATTAACAATTTCCCATACTTCACCTTTTAAAATAAACTTTAAACCAACTTCACCATATTCTGCTATAAAATTTTCATCTAGCTCTCCTATGAACATTTCATTTTCTTTATCTATTACAATGTATTTTGCTTCTTCAGGTATAAGACTTAAATTATCGAAATAATAGCTAAAAGCTCCGCTTTTTAAAAACAATTCATCTCCTTTTCTTAAAATTATTTTTAAATGATCTGCAATTTTTAAAACCTTTTCAATGTCATCATAATTTAAATCTTTATAAGAATATGCTTTATTTATTATATTAATAATATCATCAATTTTTAATCTTTTATATTCTAATAACAATCCAATTATTTGATGAAGTAAAACATCATAAGGTTTATAAGGAATTTTCATTTCTTCATATTTTCCATTTAAAGCATTTTTTATTAAAACATATGATTCAAAAAATGTAAAAATGTTTGTTGCAATTATAGACCCTTCAGCTATTCCTTTAACGAAATGACCACTTCTACCAATTCTTTGAACCAATCTAGTAACTTGTCTGGGTGAATTATATTGAATTATATAGTCTATTCTTCCTATATCTATGCCTAATTCTAAAGATGATGTACAAACCAATCCCTTTACTTCTCCACTTTTGATCATGCTTTCAGCCAATATCCTTGTTTCTTTAGATAAAGAACTATGATGAACTAGAACATCTAATCCAATTAATCTTAACCTACTTCCAAGTATTTCTGATTCGCTTCTTGTATTGGTAAAGATCAAAAAAGCTTTTTTATTTTTAACAAGTTCTATTATTTTTCTTATTCTTGAAATAACTTCAGGATATGTTAGAAGATTTTCTGAAATTAATAAATCTTCTTGAATTATTTTTGGATAAGATAATTTAATTTTAATTCTCTTATGAACAGGCACACTTACAATTTTGCATTCTCTTCCATTACCTACAAGAAAATTAGCCATTTTCTCAGCATTTCCTATTGTTGCAGATAATCCTATGATTTGAAAATCGTTACATAATAATCTTAATCTTTCCAAAGCTATAGAAAGCTGCGAACCTCTTTTATCTTCAGCTATTTCATGAATTTCATCCACTATTACATATTTAACATCTTTTAATCTTTCCCTCATTATCTTACTAACCAACAAAATTTGTAAGGTTTCAGGAGTCGTTATCAATATATCAGGAGGCATCATAGCCTGTTTCCTTCTTTCACTTTTTGATGTATCAGAATGCCTAACAGCAATTCTTAGATCAAGTTTGCTACACCAATAGGAAATTCGATCAAGCAAATCTCTGTTTAAGGCTCTTAAAGGAGTTATATATAAGAGCTTTATTCCTTTGTTTTTATTTTTAACAATTAAACTTAAAATAGGTAATAGAGCAGCTTCTGTTTTACCTGTTCCTGTAGGAGAAATTAAAAGTAAGTTATAACCTTTTAAAATATAAGGTATTGCTTCTTTTTGAGGTTCAGTAGGCTCATTAAATCCTAGCTCTTTTAATCCTTCCTGTATTCTTTTATCTAATAATTCAAACGTCATCTGTAGCTTCTTTTATAATATCTTCTTCACTTAGATCATACCAATATTCATAGGCATCTGCTACAGCAAAGGGATAAATATCTCGAATATTTAAAACAAATATTTTATCGCATTGATTTTCAAGAAGATCTAAAGCATATTTTGAAGCTGTAGGTGTTGCAATGCTTACATTTTTAGAATATCTTTTGAGCATTTTTAAAGCAACAAGCATCGTATATCCTGAAGCTATACCATCATCTACCAATATTGAATTTTCAGTTTTTTCCAAAATAGTTAATTTCTTTGGTAATATTTCAAATCTTCTTCTTATTTTATTTTTAGTTTCTTCAATACCTTTATTTATGACTTCTTTGCTTAATCTTAAAAATCTTACAAGGCCCTCATTTAACTCAACATCTCCTTCTATGCTAACAGCTCCGTATCCTACTTCAGTATTCCAAGGTAAAACAATCTTAGAAACCAAAGCTATTTTAAATTTTAAATTTAAAATTTTGCATAAAGATTTAGCAACAGGTATTCCTCCCGCAGGTATAGCATAAACTAATTCATTACCTTGAATATGATCCTTAATAAAATTAGCTAATTTTTTACCTGCATCATGCCTATCTATGAATAAGCTGAATTTATTATACAATTTATTATCAGTTATGATCATTTGGTATCAACTAAATTAATATCTTTTAAGCTTAAAGCTTTGGTAATTCCAATGAATAATTTATTTTTATCTTTAGCTTTAAAAAATGAAATTAATGAAAGAGTGAAAATAAGTTCTAAAATTAAATACTCTAAAATATTTTCAAAAATTAAGAAATTTAGTTTTCTATACACATAAAATATATAACATTAAATACTAAATAAAAATATGGTAAGAGAACTTATATATGCTTTGCTTGCAACCATTCTCTTTGTTCTATCTTTTTTGTTTACACTATCAATAATAACAAATACCTCTATAGCTACTATATTAAACTACAAATTAAGCGAGTTAAGAGAAGTTTCAATGCTTAATATTATAATAGCTACAACAATAGCACTGATTATATCTCTAATTTTTGCTTATTATACTATTCCTAAGATACAAATTAAAGAAGTTGAAAAGTTAGCCGAAGCTACAACAGAATCTTTTAAAAGAATTTCAAATCAAATTATTGTACTTGAAGAAGTTGATAAAAATTTATCAAGAAGGATCAATTTAAATGAAGAAAATAACAAAAAATTGGAAGAAAGAATTGTAGCATTGGAGAGGCTTGTATTAGAATTAGCTGAAATGAAAAAGAAAAGCTAATACCAAGGAAGAACGTGAACTTTAACTTTTTCTCCCTTATTTATTTTTCCTTTATCGTTTATAACTATACAATTGGAGTATAAGAAATCTGAAAGTGCGTAATCTCTTTTAACCTCAACATAATATTCATTATCAAAAAACAATCTTCCCAATAATAATTCTGCAATTCCCGCTTCTCCTTCCAGATCTGTTGTTATTTTAGTTTCGATTTCTTTCAAAAATATTTCCTTGAATCCGCTGGCTTTAAGCAAAGCGGATCTTACAAATTCATAATAGCAAATTAAGGCTGAGATAGGATCGTCAGGTAAAACAAAAACAAATTTATTCTCATAAGTACCGAAATATAATGATTCCGCTGGCTTAACATTTATTCCCCAAATTACTCTCTTAACATCAATATTTTCTAAAAAATGTTTTGTATAATCCTTATCTTCTGCAAAAACACTCCCGCATACAATCAAAAAATCTGAATATCGTAATCCATCATCAATTGCATCTCTGAACTTTACTACATTTCCTCTTACTCTAAACCATTTTACCTGAGGAAAGCCATCAAGTCTCAACGCTGTAAATAAAGGATATGATATTGGATCCCAAACTAATCCGATTTCCAATTCTTTTCCTGGAGTAATAAGCTCTTCACCTGCTACTATTAAATAGATTTTAGGTTTTCTGTAAACTCTTATCGAAGCATAACCTACTTTTGCGATCATACTTATTAAGGGAGGAGTTAAAATTTCGCCAGTTTTAGCAATTAGCTGATTCTTTTTTATTTCTTCACCTTTTTCCTTTATATTTTCTCCACATTTTACAGATTTAAAAACAATTATATGATTTTCCTTTTCCTTTAAGCACTCCATTGCTACAACTGCATTAGCTCCTTCAGGAACATAGTATCCTGTGTGAACCTTTACTGCTTCATTTTCATTAATTTTAATTTTGAAAAGATCTTCGATTTTTTCGTATCTTATTAATTTTAATTCCTTTGGATTATTCTCGCTACAATTCTTTAAATCTTCGCTTCTTACTGCATAACCATTCACTTTTGAAATTCTAAAAGTAGGAATGTCTTCTTTAGAATAGATATCCATTGCTAAAGCATATCCTAAAGTTTTGAACAAGCTTAATTTTTTTATTGATAAATTATCAGGTATATTTTTTAAAATTGTATTTATAGCATCTTTATAATTAATCATTTTTTATCCTAATTTTTTATTTTAAAAATAATTAATTGTATTTCTAAATTAAGCTTTAATTTCACTATTCGTTAAACCTAGGTATAATTCTAAATTCTTCAGATAATTCTTCAGAAACAAGGAAAGGTATTAGTCCTTTTTCAAGAGCCTTCCTTTCTTCTCCCTCATTTGCTACTCTAACAATAAGATCCTTTTTATCTTCGATTTTTAAATGCTTTAATAAGGTATTTAATAATCCCTTTGGAAAATGATAAACAAAGAGATGTCCTTCAAATATTGCAAAAATTGGACTAAAATTAATGGAAATTTTATTATCAACATTCTTCACTATTAACATTCCGCTTTCTATTAGTTTTTCCACAAGCTTTTCCCTAGCTTTTTCTGACAATTCAAATATTTTAGATACTTCTTTAAAAAGATTTGGCATAGAATAGCTCATAAGCTCTCTTGAAACATCTAATCTAAACCACCAAACATCATAGCTAAATAGAGATCTTCTCCTTGCTACTTTGCTTGTTTCTCCAACCAATATATTTCTAACATAAAATTAATTGGGATGATCATAAATAGCATAAGGTTTGGGAAAACTGCATTCCTCTGATGCTACATAAACTTCATCAATTTTTCTTTCATAAACTTCTTTATTATTGAAAATTACTATTTTGTTTAAAGTTTCATCTGAAGGATAATAATCTTTTATTAAAACACTTCTTCCTTCAAATTTTTTATTTGTTTTACCTAAAATTACATATAGTTTTGGGTTTTCTTCATCATAATATATAAATCTAAAAACATTTTCATTAGTAAATATATAAACAGGTCTATTTAATGAAAGAAAATAACCTGCGGCTATCTTTAATCCTTCTCCATAATATCCCCTCATCCAGCATTCTTTATTGCTAAAGCCAACTAAAAGATCCTGTAATTTTATTCCCCTTCCTTTATCAATTATCCACGTACCAAGAGAATCTTTCCTTATTTCTACAAAGGGCTTTCCAAACATCAGTTCATTTTCATCCAAAGCATTTTGAATAATTTCTCTTAAAGCTTTTAATTCGTCAAAATTTCTTTTTAAAATATATTCTTTTGGTATTCCAATTAAAAATAAAGAATCATAATTTATTAAAGTTCCTTCAAGATTCTCGCTTTTAATTTCAAAATTCTCAGGCAAAGGAATTACAAAATGTCTTAAACTTTCTGGAACACCATATTCGCTCATTGGTATATTTTTATCCATATATTAAAAATATAAAAGAGAAAATAAAACTTCATTTTTAAATTTAAAATCTTAAAAGAAAAACAAACGAATTATCTTTGTAATCTAAAACCTTATCCAATAAACTCAATAGATCAAAACATTTTGAAAGACATAGCCAAAATTAAAGCTTTTAAAATTGTTAGATTATCTTTTTGAAAATACCAGCAACGCAGATAAAATTATAAAAAACGAACCTACAAATTGCAATATCTCAAAACTTTCATAAAAGATGTAAAAAGCTAATATAGTTGATGTCAATGGTTCTAAAAGGCTTATAATTGATGCTTTTGTTGGACCTATTATCCTTAATCCCATGAAAAATGTTGATATTGCTAAACTAGTGCTTATTGCAGCCATTGCAATGCAAAATAAGAATGCTGGATAATTAAATTGAATATTCCCGTTTATTATTAATGAAACAAAGAAAAAAACTCATCATAGATGAGACCATTATAAAAAAGGAAGCAAGTTCAGCATGAATATTTTTAATTAATCTTGAACTGGTAACAATATACATTGAGTATACAATTGCAGATCCAATAGCAAAGGATACTCCGAAAATGTTCAAATTATAGCTGGGATTTGCTATTAAATAAATTCCAATAAATCCTAAAATTAAAGCAATAATGATTTTGAAGGTTATTTTATCTATTTTTAATAAAAAAGCTATCAAAGAAACAATTGAAGGATAAGAATAAAGTAATAGAACTGCTACAGAAACAGGAATATAATTTATGGAACTAAGATATAAAAGAGATTGGGAAAAATATCCGATGCTTCCTAAAAGAACTAAACTAATTAATACATTTGATCTAGGAATGTAGAATTCTTTTCTAAAATGCAAGTAGAGAAATATAATGAGTGAGGCAATTAGGAATCTATAGAACAGCATATCATATACGTTCATTCCATAAATATACACGAATTTTGCAAAAATCGGTAAAAAGCCAAACGATATAGCTTAGATCGAAACTAAAAAGGATCCTCTTAAATTTTCATTCATTTCGATATATAAATAAGTTTTAAAAACAAAATCTTTTACTTAATATGGCAGCTTACTTAAAGAAAATGCCCATGATCAAAAATAAAGAAAATTTTGATATACTTAAGAATCATTTCACTGTTAAATTGATTTTTTATATAGCTAATTATGATAAATAAGATTTAAAACTACAATTTTATTCAAGTGATAAAGTTAAAAAATATTTATTTTTAATTTTTGATGCATAAATATTTTACAAATAGATTTGTTAGTTTAAAATAGAAATTTATTTATTTGAGAACGTATTAAGTAGTAAACAAAACATGAAATTTGGTATAGTTTATCCAACCTATAGTGAATATGTTAATAAAAAGTTAGTTGAAAAGGTAGCTCGAAAGGCTGAGGAAAACGATTTTGAATATTTTTTTGTATCAGATCATTATATGACCTCAGACACTAGCGTTTGGTTCGAATCGTGGAGCTTGTTATCTTATTTAGCAGCAATAACCACTAAAATTAAGCTAGGAACATGCGTCACTCCAATACCTTTTAGGAATCCAGCACAACTTGCGAAAATTGTAGCAAACGTAGATATTCTCAGCGAAGGTAGGGTAATTTTAGGTGTAGGGGCTGGATGGTCAAGAGAAGAGTTTGAAGGATATTCAAAATGGGAAAAAGCTTCTGAACGCGTTTCGATGACAGAAGAAGGAGTAAGATTAATTCTTGAATTATGGCAAAAAAACGAGGTTAATTTTGAAGGTAAGTACTATAGATTTAAACGAGCAATACTGGAACCCAAACCAATTCAAAACCCCCATCCTCCTCTATGGTTTGGAGCTTTCGGTAACAGGATGCTAAAAATCACATCAAAATATGGTGACGGTTGGATCCCTGGGCAAATAGAATCGGATATTTATGCATGCTTAAAAAATAAGATAAAAACTCAAAAAAGTAACTTCTGCTATGCATATGAACTATTTATACCTTATAAAACTCAAAAGGACTACATTGATATTATTGAGAAATTTAAAGAAAAAGGATGCGAGCATTTTACAATAAAATGGCTTTATGAACCCCAAGAAATGGTGGAAAGGATCAAATGGTTTAAAGAAAACGTTATTTCTGTATTTTCCAAATAAAAAATTGTATTACTTTTGAATCAAAATATTAAATAAATGGTATAGCAGAAATTGAAACTAAAAAGGATCCTTTTAAATTTTTATCCATATTGCTATAGGATGAATTTAAAAGAAAATCTTTTACTTAAAATGTTAACCTATTAAAGAATATTTGCAAAAAATGAAATCACTTAAAATTATTTTGTTATCAAGCTTCAACGAATTATGGTTCAGCTTATACCTATTAATATAGGTTTTTATTATATTAATTACGTAAATTATTAAATGAAAAAAGTAATAATAATTGGAGGAGGTAAAGTAGGAAGAAAATTAGCCTCATTGTTAATAAATGAAGATTATGAAGTGATTATAATAGAAAAGAATGAAAAAGTTGCTGAGGAATTATCTAAAGAATTAAATGCAACGATCATTTATGGAGATGGAACTTCTGAAAGACTACTATTAGAATCAGGAATTAAAGAAGCTGAAAGTGTAATAGTTACTACTAGTAGCGATGAAGTTAATCTTTTAGCATCTTTAAAAGCTAAAAAGTTAGGAGCAAAAAGAGTAATAGCCAAAGTTTCAAAGCCAGAAAATTACAGTTGCTTTAGAGATTATGGAATAGAAGCTGTGGATGTTACAACAAACATTGTTCTTTCAATGCATGAACTTGCAAGATTATCAAGCGGAAATATTTTGCTTTCTTTAGCTAACGGAAAAGGATACATAGTAAAAGTTATAATTAACGAGAATTCAAAAGTTGTTGGAAGAAGAATAAGCGATTTGGAATATGGGAAAAATATAATTTGGATAGAGAGAAATGAAGAACTTTTGCCTATCAATGAAGAAACTTTTTTAATGCCACATGATGTCGTTATTGCATATGTAAATTCTGAAGAATTAAAGAACATTTTGGATGAATTAAGCTAAATTAATGAAGTTAGAATCTTCTTTGCATTATTTAGGAATAATACTACAATTCAATGGCATCATATTAATTTTCCCTACTATAGTTGCTTTACTCTACAACGAAAATTTTGGGATATTTTCACTAACTGCCTTAATTTCCTTTATCTTAGGTTTCATTTTTAGCAACCTTTTTAAAAAGAAAGAATTGGATACAATCTCAGCTTATCTATTAATCTTTTTAGCATTTATTTTTCTATCAATTCTTGGTTTAATACCTTATCTAATGGCAAATATATTTGAAAAAGATGCTGTTATAAATAGCATATTTGAATCTGTTTCAGGTTATACTACAACTGGTTTAACCTTAATAAGCAACGTCGAATCTTTACCCAAATCTTTAATATTTTATCGCAGCATTATTCAGTGGATTGGAGGAGTAAGTATAATATTTCTTTTTTTAGTTTTCTTTAGCACAACAAGGGAAGCAAGAATATTAATTGAAATAAGCGGCTTTGAACAAATAGGTATTTCTCCAAGAGAAACACTTTTAATTGTTTTGCGTCTCTATTTGTTTTACACTTTATTTTTTATACTTTTGCTTTACACAACAGGAATAGATATTTTTATAGCAACGAACTTGGTATTAGCAGGAATATCTACTGGAGGTTTTGTTCCAGTAAACGATTTAAATTCAATTACAAACCTTCCATCAAAATTTATAATAATGCTTATGATGTTTCTTGGTTCAGTTAGCTTCTTTATTCATTATAGATTTTGGAGAAAGGAAACATTTATGTTAAAGAAAGTTAAAGAAATTAAAAGAATTTTAAATTATGAATTTATTGGTTTTGTTTATTGGATATTTTTAATATTTTTACTTACATTAATTTATTCTTTAATGTTTAATTTAGATGTTATAAAATATTTATTTAATATTTTAAGTACAATTACAACAACAGGATATTTCTTAGGTAGCTCAAAAGAAATAGGTGAAACAATGAAAGTATCTTTATTAATGTTGATGTTCATAGGCGGTTGCTATTTTTCAACGGCAAGCGGTATAAAATTCCTAAGATTTATAATTTTATTAACATTTGTACCATGGATCATTAAAAGACAAATTTTACCTCTTAGAATTGTTTTGCCAATAAAACTAGGAGATAAAACATTAAGCGAAAGAGATTTCGTTTTTTCTTCATTTTTGGTCTTTTTTGGTATCATTTCTATATTTTTGTTTTCTATATTTTTTACATTTTATGGAATTTCCTACGAGAATGCATTGTTTGAGTTAACTTCTGCTTTTACAAATGCTGGTCTCACTTCTGGTATTATAAATGTTGATACGCCTTCAGCTTTAAAATTAATTCTAATCTTTCAAATGATAATAGGAAGAATTGAAGTAATACCTTTTTTAGTTGTAATATTTGAAATATATAGATGGATAACCACAAAAGTAAAATGAATAACAGATATATTAACTCCCCAAGAATTTTTCTACGAGACTACAAAATTTGCCTAATTCTTAATTTTTAAATCAAAACACACTTTAAATTTATAATTTTAAAATATTTTATTAATCTTATCTTTGATATGAAGCTACAGTATAAAGACCTCTTTTTTGTGCTTCTTCAGCCGCATCAGGATAAATAACATAACCAAACAAAATTCCTACCATTTTCGTAGGAATAACTTTTTTAATTTTATCTATCTTCTCACTGAAATCTTTAACATCGCTTCTATGTATTCTAGATTTCGATTCAACTAATACGATTATTTTCTCGTTATTCAGAACTCCTTCTGCATATAAGTTAACTTCGATCATTTCATTATCTATGAAAAAGAATTTCCTTTCAAATTCGTTTACTTTAATTCCTAAATGTCTTTCTATCCATGAAGGTAATACAACTCTTCCTATATCCTCTAAACCAAAACCTATAGTTTCCCCTAAACCAGCTACTGTTTCACTTAATTTTTTAACAGAGTGAGTTAATGTGATTACTGCTTCTTCTAATCTTGTTATCCTTTCATCTAACTTTTTATTGACTTCTACTAATGTAGCCACAGCATTTTCTAATTTTGTTACTCTTTCATCCAACCTCTTAGTAATTTCTACCAAATTAGCTACTGTAATTTCTAATTTTGCTACCGCGTTTTCTAATTTTGTAATTCTTTCTTCAGCTTTTCTATTAGCTTCGACCAAACTTGCAATCATATTTTCTGTTTTTCTTTGTGCTTCTATTAAATTAGCCACAGTATTTTCTAATTTTACTAAACCCTCTTCCAATTTAGTTATTCTTTCCTCTGCTTTTCTGTTAGCCTCCACTAAATTGGCTACTGCTATTTCCAGTTTTGTAATTCTTTCCTCTGCTTTTTTATGGGCTTCTATTAGTTCATTTACTCTTCCAGATAGCTCTCTTACTGAAACGGTTAACTCGTTGACAGATTTAGCTAATTTTTCATATTCTTCTCTAGTTACTTTTATTTCCTTGACTCTTTCATCTACAATTTTTAAAATTAATTCGTATAACTCAGGAGTTAAAGATGAATTCCCCACCTTTACAAAAAATTTATGAAAACATCTATTTATAAGCTTTTTGTTTTTGATTTTATTATTTCCCCATCCACAAATATGGTAAGTTAATAAATTAAATATAAAAATAGCATAATGTTTTATTATATATTTTTACGAAAAATAAAAATTACTTTAAATACAAATAAAAGCTTCCTTAAAATTACCACATTAAAAAAATAAATTTAATTAAAAAAATTAAATTGAATAAACTATCCTAGATATTCTATAAATGCTCTCCAGAATGGAAATATTCCTGTTGGTGTAGTAGCGTCTATTACTTTTACTATTTTAATTTCTGGTAAAGCAGTAGCATCCAAAATTATTATTTTATTGCGGTCCCATGCTGAAACCACAATATACTTTCCATCATAACTATATTCAGGATGAACTATTCTTCCAGGCTTATCCAAACCCAAATCTTTCCATGTAATTACTTTAACAACAGGTTCTGAACCAAACTTTCCTTTTGATACCATTTCTCTATCTACAATGAATAAGGTTCCATTGTGCTTACCAAATACTATATCAAACCAAATATATTTTACATCAGAATTACCGATCGGAATTGGTGAAGAGAATAAGCCTCCTCCTGCATTTACATCTATTCCTGAAGGCCATATGTAGCCTGCTAATTCTAAAGTATTTATGTTTATTACGGAAATATTAGCAACACTTATTGAATTTGCATACCATAATCCATATTTAAAATCAGGTGTTCCTTGACCAGGATGCGGTATCTTAGGAGTTTTAATTACTTTGACTATTTCCATTTTTTCAACATCAATTATTGTATAAGTATTATTCACTTGTGAAGTTACAGCAATATATTTTTCATCCTCAGCTAAAGCATTAAGTTCATGCAGAATTCTTCCAGTTTTGAATGTTTTAACTATTTTAAATGGAGGTTTTTGTTCAATAAACCATGTTTCTCCTACTTCTTTTAAGTTTATAGCAAAAAGCTTATACTTATTAATTCCATATACATTTGCAACTCTTGATTTTATTGAATTTCCATCATAATCGATACCGTATGCTAAAATTATCTTCAATGGAACTAATGTTTCTGCATCAAGAATTAAAGCAGAAGCAGGCTCATAATTTCCTGCTAGCAAATATTTTCCATCATAGGATAATGCCAATCCTCTTGAATCAACACCAACTCTTATTTGCCTAACTATTTGTAATGAATATGTATCTATTTTTGATACATAGCCATCTCTAGAAATTGAATATATCCATCTTTTGTTAGGATGCAGTTCAACAACGTGTACCTTATCTCCAACTCCAACAATATTGCCTAAATCTTCTAAGGTTTTTGTGTTTATTATTTTTATTGCTCCTTTAGGATATTCTCTTTGGATAACAGCCATCAAATATGGATAATCTTCGATTTTCCATTTTTTAGGCTCCTTTGGAAGATCCTCTTCTCTAACATAAACTTTAAGTGTAGAATTTACGAATTTTATATCTAAGAAATCTTCCGCTCTTATTATTTTACCAGCTACTTTTGGATTAACCATTAATTTTCCTTTCATTGCAGCATGCTGAGAACCACAATATACTGAACATTCAAATATAAATTCTCCTACATAAGATGCGACAAATTCAATTGTATATTTCTTTCCAACTTCAAGATTAACGTTAATATTATAAGGTGGACCTATAGTAAAAGTATGGACTGCAAATCCTGGTTCTAAATTTGCGGTAACTTCTGTTATATGAATAATTACTTTTGTTCCTTCAGTAACATTAATTATCGAAGGATCGCTAAGCGTGTCTGATTTTTCTCACCTCTACTCTCCCCTAGTAACATTAATTATCGAAGGATCGTAGCCGAATTGAAAAACTCTCATGTTAATTTCTTTTGTAGGAATTACTTCTGTCGGTGGAGGAGTTACAAAAACAAAATATCCTATTATTATTCCGAATATTAATCCTACAATGCCCGTTAGAATACTAGTAATAGTAACACCTTTAGCTATACTTCTTATATATTTCATATGATTTTTTACTATTAATATCCTTATTAACATTTATTTTTACTTGTCCAACAAATTTTTTTCACATTTAATCATATGATTTTATATTAATTTTTATAGTTAAAAATATGTTTAAATAATTTTTAATAATTTTATTTATAATTGTATGAAAAGCTTTTTTGAAAATAAATTATTTAGAAATCCGAAATTATGTTAAGATTAGATTTTTTTAAATTTATTATTTAAAAAATTAAAAATACATAATTAAAGACGAAAAATAAAAATAAATAACTTTAAGCTTATTATTTGTTATGAAAATAGCAGATCTTCATGAAGATATTGCATATGCATCTAAAACAGGAGGTTTCCAGCCTGAATACAATAAAAATCTAATTCTTAACTTTGAAGAAGATATTAAGGGAAGACATGCAGATATTCCCAAGTATATCAAAGGAAATGTTTGTCTTGTATTCGGAGCGATATTTCCAGCTCTAAATACTTTTAGTGAAATTGAATCCAAAAGACTAGATGAGCTTTACGGTGATTGGAAAATACCTTTAGTACCACATATTAGTAATTTTGAAGAAATTATAGATCAAGTGTTAATTTATAGGCATCTTATAAAAAGGTATAAAGATAAGCTTATGTTAATAAATAAGCAAAAAGACGTTGAAGTTCTTAATAAAAATGGAAAAATAGGAATTTTGATCAGCCTTGAAGGTCTTGATGCTTTGAAAAAATCTGAAGACGTTGAAATTCTGTATCTTTTAGGTATAAGAAGTGTAGCATTAACATGGAATTATGATAACAAGTTTGCTTCATCTTGCACATCCAAAAAAGACTATGGTTTAACTAAAGCAGGTGAAGATTTAATTGAAATTTGCAACAATTTAGGAATAATTGTTGATGTTTCACATGCAAGCAAAAATTCAGCATTGGAAGCTACAAACGTTTCTAAACTTCCTGTAATAGCAAGTCATTCAAATTATTATAAAATAAAAAATCATAATAGAAATTTAGATGATGAAGTTTTGGAAGGAATAAAGAGAACAAAGGGAGTCATAGGATTTACTTTCATAACTTCAACAATAGGAGAAAAAGCAGATGTAAATGAGCTTTCTAAACATATAATTGCTGTATGGGAAAACTTTGATTCAGATATTTTAGCTTTAGGTACAGATTTCTTTGGAATAAGTAAAACTCCTGAAGGTCTTGAAGATGTTTCTAAAATTCCAAGCTTAATCGAAAATCTTAAAAACAAAGGCTTAAGTGATAATGATATTGAGAAACTTTGCTGGAAAAATGTTTATAGAGTATTATCAGAACATGAAAGAAGATGGAAAGAAGAAATTTGATGCTTTCTAATTCAAACAAATTGTTAGGAATTTCTTAATATGTGATTATTTTATAAAAAGATATTTAACGTAATGCATTTTTATAATTTAAAACATATTTAGATTATGGAACTATATCTAAAACATTTTATTAACGGAGATTTTGTCGATTCTCTAGATAATAAAAGATTTGAATTCTTAAATCCTGCAAATAACGAAGTCTTAGGAACAATACCAGTAGGTTGCAAAGAAGATGTTGATAAAGCAGTAAAGGCTGCAAAAAAAGCCTTTGAAATTTGGAGCAACACTTCCGCTTCAAAAAGATCTGATATACTGCATGAAGTAGCAAGGTTAATTAGAAAAAATAAAGAAGAATTAACTAAACTGGAAACATTAAATACTGGAATACCGATAACACAAGTAAGAGCACAAATTGAAAGAGCAGCAGAAAACTTTGATTTCTTTGCAGACATGATAACAAAACTAAGTGATGAGGTATTTTTTGATGATACAAATAACTTTGTAAATTACGTAATAAGAACTCCGATAGGTGTTGCTGGATTAATAACTCCTTGGAATACTCCTTTGATGCTTGAAACATGGAAAATTGCTCCTTGTTTAGCAGCAGGTGATACTTGTGTTCTTAAGCCTGCAGAATGGACTCCTTTAAGTGCAAATAAACTAGCAGAAATAATTCAAGATGCAGGAGTTTTTCCTGGTGCATTTAATATAGTGCATGGAATAGGAGAAATAAGCGGTGCATCTCTTGTAGCCCATCAAGATGTTAGATTAATATCTTTTACAGGTGAAACTACAACAGGAATGGAAATAATGAGAAATGGTGCTTCTACTCTTAAAAGATTTTCTATGGAATTGGGAGGAAAGAATCCAGCTATTGTATTTTCAGATGCAGAGCTAGAAAAAGCTTTAGATGCTGTTATTTTTATGGCTTATTCTTTAAACGGTGAAAGATGTACTTCAAATTCAAGAGTTTTAATAGAAGAATCAATATATGAAAAATTCTTAGAAATGCTTCATGAAAGAGTTAAAAAAATTAGAATAGGAGATCCATTTGATGAGAAAACAGAGCTTGGTCCTTTGGTAAGACCTGAACATTGGAAAAGAGTAAAAGATTATATTGATATAGGTATAAGAGAAGGAGCAAAACTTATTTATGGAGGAGATAGACCTTCTGGATTTGAAAAAGGAAATTATTTAATGCCTACATTGTTTGCAGATGGAAGAAGAGACATGAGAATATTTAAAGAAGAAATATTTGGCCCTGTTCTATTAGCTATGAAATTTAAAAATGAAGAAGAAGCAGTTTCCTTAGCGAATGATGTAGTTTATGGACTTACAGCATATATATGGACAAAGGATATACAAAGGGCAAACAGATTGGCTAAGAAAATTGAAAGCGGAATGGTATGGATAAATTCACATAATGTAAGAGACCTAAGGACACCTTTTGGTGGAGCTAAATATAGTGGCATAGGAAGAGAGGGTGGCAAATATAGCTTTGATTTTTACATGGAATATAAAACAGTTCAAGTAGCCTTAGGTACACATAAAATACCTACTTTTGGAAAATATTAAATATTGAATTATTTGTATAAATAAAAATATTTTTTAATATAAAAAACTATTTCTATATTAGAATGGGAGTTAGAAATGGAAGAAGGTTTTTAGAGGAAATGGATAATAAGAAAAGAGAAATATGGTATGGAAATGAAAAAATCACTTATAATATAACTAAACATCCTGCATTTAAAGGTGTGGCTCAAACTTTAGCTAAACTTTATGATTTACAATGCGATCCTGAACTTATTGATATTATGACTTATGTTTCTCCTACAAGTGGAGAAAAAGTTAGCATGAGCTTTTTGCAACCTAAAACAAAAGAAGATTTGGAAAAAAGAACTACAATGATGAAAATTTGGGCAGATCATAGCTTCGGTTTACTTGGAAGAACAGGAGATTATTTAAATAGTGCATTAGTTGCGATGGCCGGTGCAGCAGAATTCTTTGGAAATAATGGAAAAGTAAATTTCGCTGAAAATATAAGAAAATATTATGAATATGTAAGAGAAAATGATTTATTATTAACGCATACTTTGATAAATCCTCAAGTTAATCGAGCAATAACAAGTCCTTCAAAACTTCCAGATCCTTATATCGCTGCAAGAGTTGTTGAAAAGAATTCTGAAGGTATTATTATTAGAGGAGCTAGAATGCTTGCAACTTTACCTTTAGCTGATGAAATACTTGTATTTCCTTCAACAGTTTTAAAATCAGGTCAAGATGATGCTCCTTATGCTTTAGCTTTCGCTTTACCTGTTGATACACCTGGATTAAAGTTTATTTGTAGAGAAAGTTTTGCACATAATTCAGTTTTTGACCATCCTTTAGCTTCAAGATTTGATGAACAGGATGCTGTTGTAATTTTTGATGATGTTTTTGTTCCATGGGAAAGAGTATTTATTTTTGAAGATCCTGAAAGATGTAACAGATATGCTGAAGAAACAAGTGCAGTAATATTTATGGCTCATCAAGCATTGGTTAGGGAAATATCAAAATGTGAATTTGTTGTAGGATTAGCTACATTGCTGGCTGAAACAATAGGAATTGATCAATATCTTCATGTTCAGGAAAAAATAGCAGAGCTAATAATGTTGACTGAAAGTATGAGAGCTTTTTTAGTAGCAAGTGAAGCATGTGCTAAAATGAATAAATGGGGCATATTAACTCCAGACCATACATTTTTGCATGCAGCAAGAAATCTTTGGCCAAGGGTTGCACATAAATTGAATCTTGTCATTAGGCAACTAGGAGCAAGCGGTTTAATGGCCATTCCTCCATTTGAAATTATGAATTCAGAAATGAGACCATATATTGATAAATATTACCAAGCAAAATTGGCTAATGCAGAAGATAGAATAAAATTATTTAAATTAGCATGGGATTTTGTAGGAAGTGCTTTTGGAAGTAGACAAGATCTTTACGAATATTTCTTCTTTGGAGATCCTATAAGAATGGCTTCAAACTTTTATAATTGGTATACAAAAAAAGAAGAGTTTAAAAATAGAGTTAAAAACTTTTTAAGTGAGATAAAATGAGCTTCGATATAATAAGAGCTGGGCATTTGGAATTACTAGTAACAGATCTAAATAAAGCATATGATTTTTACGTTGAAACGTTAGGCTTTAAACTAGTATATGAAGATGGTGAACATCTTTATTTAAGAGGATATGAAGAAAGAGATCACCATTCACTTTGTTTAACAAAGCATCATAAAGTAGCTGTTCATCATATAGCTTTTAAAGTAAAAAGTTTTGAAGATTTAAAGGCTTTAGAAGAATTCTTCTTAAAGAAGAATATCGAAGTTATTTGGATTGAGAAAAATCATGAATTAGGAATGGGTAAAGCAATAAGAATTCAAGATCCCTTTGGATTTCCTGTTGAATTTTATTATGAAATGGAAAAATCCAAATGGTCTTTACAAAACTATCATGAATATAAGGGAGCTAAAGTATTAAGAATAGATCATTTTAACATTCATACTTATAATGTTGAATTAACTTACGAATGGTATAAAAGTTTAGGTTTCTATGTCTCAGAAATAACAGAAACTGAAGATGAGCCTCCAAAGCTTTGGGCAATTTGGCTTAGAAGAAAACCTACTACACATGATATAGCTTTAACAAACGGATACGGTCCAAGACTTCATCATTTTGCTTTTTATGTTCCAGATAGGCTAACGATCTTAGATGTTGCAGATATCTTAGCTTCAAAGGATTACATCGAAAACATGGAACGCGGGCCAGGAAGACATGGAATTACAAATGCTTTCTTCTTTTATTTAAGGGATCCTGATGGTCATAGAATAGAATTATATCATGGAGATTATCCAATTTATGACCCTGATTGGGAACCAATAGTTTGGAAATTCCACGATCCTAAAAGACAAACATTATGGGGTGTTCCTGCACCTAGAAGCTGGTTTGAAGAATCTTCTCCTGTAATTAATTTGAAAACAGGTGAATTGATGCCTTTAATTCAGCCAACTTTGCCTGATAAGCCAAAATATTTACTAGTAACTCATTAATACCACCAATCTTCAACCAATTGAAATTTTTCTGGAGTAATAAGTGTAGTGTACTGTTGATTATAATAAACTAAGGGATTTTTATCATTTAATTTCTTTGCATTAATAACTTCTCCTAAAATTATTGAATGGTCTCCTCCATCATAAACTTTATATCTTTTACATTCAATAACTGCTCTTGCTCCTTTAATTACAGGACACCCTGTTTTTTCAAAATAATATCCTACAGCTTTAAATCTATTTTCAACTTGAACTCTTCCAGCAAAAATATCAGAAACAATTTTTTGATCTTCAGCTAAAAAATTCACAGCAAAGAAATCGGAGTTTATTAATATATCATGGATTTTTGAAGATTTTGAAATTGAAATCATTATTAAAGGAGGCTCTATGGATATGCTAGTAAAAGCACTAACTGTTATGCCATGAAATTCATTGTCTTTTCTTGTAGTTACTACAGTAACACCTTGTGGAAAAATTCTCATTACTTTCCTTAGATCTTCCTTTATGTTAGGTTCCATTTTCTTCAATAATTTTATTTATTAAAACTCCTATTTTTTCTATACTTATTTCTATCAAATCTCCAGGTTTTAAAGGATGTATTCCCTTTGGTGTTCCTGTAAGTATTAAATCTCCAGGGTAAAGAGTCATAAAAGAACTAAGGAAGGAAATTATTTTTGGTATAGAATGAATAAATGAAGAGGTATTTCCTTTTTGCTTTATTTCTCCATTTACTTTTGTAATTATTTCAAGCTTAATCTCATCACCAATCTCATCTCTTGTTACAATGTATGGACCTAATGGTAAAAATGTATCAAAACCCTTTGCCTTTATAGGAGGTCTAAATGTACTGGTTATATAGTCCCTTGCAGTAACATCATTAGCTATAGTATAGCCTAGAACATATTCCAACGCATTCTTTTCACTAACATTTTTACATTTTGAACCTATGACTACAGCGAGTTCTCCTTCGCTATGGACAAATTTTGCTCCTTTAGGATAAATTA
>JAVVGB010000012.1:0-30122 GCA_032249315.1 Thermoproteota archaeon | reverse complement strand
GTCTAGGAAATAAATTTTTAGATGAAATTAGAAGAGCTGATGCTTTAATACATATCATAGATGCTTCAGGATCTACAGATGAAGAAGGAAGAATTGTAGAAATGGGTACTTATGATCCTATTAAAGATCAAGAATTCATATATAAAGAAATTTTTATGTGGATATTCAATAATCTTTCAGAAGAAATAAAAAAAGAGATTAAAAGGTTAGAATTGGTAGATATTTCAGAGAACATAAACTTTCTTGAAAGAAAGTTAAGTGGATATTCTGTAAGGAAAAAGCAAATTATGGAAATATTGAATGAAACAGGATTAATTAATAAAAAGATAAGCAAATGGAAAGAAGAAGAATTAAAATTATTCGTAGATTTACTGGTAAAGAAAACTAAACCTATGGTTATAGTAGCAAATAAAATAGATTTACCAACTTCTCACAAAAATTATGAAAGAATAAAGGAAAAGTTTAAAGAATACTATGTGATTCCAGCTTCTGCTGAAGCTGAACTAGCTTTAATTAGAGCAAATGAAAATGGAATTATTGAATATTTACCAGGCAGTCCTTATTTTAAAATTATTAGTAGCAATATTACGGAGAAACAAAGAAAAGCTTTAGAATTCATTGAAAAAAATATATTAAAAAAATATGGCTCCACAGGAGTTATAGATGCTTTAGAAATTTCTTGTTTTAAGGTTTTAAAATATATAACAGTTTTTCCTGTTGAAGATCAAAATAAGCTAACAGATCATCATGGAAACGTTTTACCTGATGCTTTTTTAGTTCCTTATGGTACAACAGCTAGAGAATTCGCTTACATGATACATACAGAATTGGGCAAAAATTTTATTTATGCTATAGATGTAAGAAAGAAACAAAAATTAGGAGAAGATTATATTTTACAAGATAGAGATGTGATAAAAATAGTCGCAGGAAGTTGAAACTTTACACGACTAAAGTCGGAATATCCTTGAAGGAGAATGAGAAGAATTTTTTAAATATAAGGAGTTAAAATTTTACTTTTCATTATTTCTACCTTTTTTATAGGATAAACCTTCTTTGCAGCTTGTAAAGTATCTGTAGCCATTTTGCCAAAGAGCATATACTGAACTAAATCATCTAAGCTGATATTTTTTAATTTTTCATCATACATTTCAATTACTTTTTTCCTAATTTCTGTTTGTTTTGAATGAGAAACTCTTTTAGCTGTTATAACCAAAGTCTGTATTCTACAATGAATATTATCGCTTGTTATTAGATCATAAAAAATATCAACTCTTGAGGTACCTACCCTTATTAAGCTTCTTATATAATCTCTTGTTATCTCATGTCCTTTAAACTTAGAATATGCTTCTTGACCATCAACTTTTACTATTTGAAATTTTATTTTTATATATTGGTAATAAAGATTACTAAAATCTTCTGTTAGATCAGCTAAAGTTGTTTCTACTGTTCTTTTTAAAATTTTCTCAGATTCCCTTCCTAATATCTGCGCAATTACTTTATCCTTAAATACGCTGTCAGCATGTACATTATAAATCAACAATGGAGATTTTTTCGATGGTTTACTCATTTAATATTCTTAGTGTTTAAGATATTTTTAAAGTTTTTTCTGAACTACTTATTATTCTTAATATTTCATCGATCGTTGATTGGAAACGTTTGATATTTTCGCTACTGATCATTATTATTAGTTTATTTTTTATACATTCAGTTTTAATTTCTAAATCTTTAGGTGTATTTACGTTATCAATATTTATACTATTAAAGAAAGCTTTTGAAAGTTCTTCGTTTTCAAATGTTATTTCAATTCTTATTTTTGATCCTTTCATAAAACAGAATCAAAGGTTGAAAGAAAATCGTTTAAATATTCAGTAGCAATTATAGCTCCAGCAGCTTCTTTATGACCACCACCTATACCATTAAACTTTTTAGCTACTTCCCTAACTTTTTCACCTAAGTTTATTTCTTTTTCTTTATTCCTTAATCTAAAAGAAAGCTTAATTCCATGTTTTGATTGAGAAGCGCCTACAAATACATCCTTATTGCTAATATTTGAGGATATTAACAAATCTAAAATATTTCCAACAATTCTTTCATTGTTTATATTTAATAGATCAACGTAAAAGAAACTTTTATATTCTTTATCTTTTTTTCTTTTAAATATATTTTCTAAATTGTTTTTAACTATATTTATATAATCATTAAAAAGTTTATTTAAATCTATCTTATTTACTAAAAAATTCTTTATAATATCCATATAATAATTATATCTTCCTGATAAATCTAAAATTAAAAATAATTGTCTTAAATTATTTATCTTATTATAAAATATTTTATAATTAAAACCAAATAATCTTCCTACATAGTAATGGAAATATCCTTCTTTAAGTAATTTTTTTGCAACTTTTTTGCAAATTTCAATTTGTTCTTTTTCGTTTATTTCATTTAATTTAACATTAAAAAATTTCTCATCTATTTCGCATTTTCTTAAAAAATCCTTTGCTGCTTCTGCATTATTAAATATTTCAAAAATAAATGGTTCAAAAATTAAAGAAAAAGTATTTATTAAGTTATCATTCAAATTCGAATATGAAACTAGACCTAATTGTTTAGAAATTAAACCAGCTTCTTCAGCTTCGTTATATACATCAAGATTTATTCCTTTAAAAAATCTATTTTCTGTAACATCTTGTTTATCACCAATAGCACCAGCTAAAGCAATTATTGATAAATCAATATTGAACTCATCTATTTGCTTCGCAATTAAATAACATAAAGTAGAAGAAGAAGCATCATTGTTTCCATCATAATTAAACAAATAAGGATTAAGGAAAATAAGCTCAGAATAATCCAATGTAGTATCAAATTGATGATGATCTATCAGAACTATTTTTTTCTTTTTAGCTATTTTTTTAATTATTGAGTTATAGCTCATATCTGCAATTATTATTCTATTATAAGGATAATCATAGATTTCTTCTATATCGTAATGGGAATTAATTAATCTCAGTACAAAAGGAACCTTTTTTTGGTAAAAAATTTTAGCGAGAATTATTGCCGAAGCTAAACCATCAGCATCATAATGGGAGGCAATAAATACTGGAGAAAAATCCTCTTCTATAAAATCTATTATACTTTCTATTACATTTTCTAGTCCTTGCATTATTTAGGCACAGCTATTCCATGATCCCAATTTTGAGGCAATATACCTTCTCTTTTGTAATATTTTGCTAATCTGTTAATTTTAGATATCGTTTCTTCCAGACCTCTTTTTGACCTATAATCTTTAGGATGCTCTTTTAAATGCTTTAAAATAATTTCTGCTTTTTTTATTAAGTTTGCCAAATCTTCAGGTATCGATGGAAGTAATTTTTCTTCAGCAAGTATATCTGTTATTTTCTTTCCGAATAAATGTTTAACTAATGGTATTCCATATTGATCCCTAAGAATCACTCCTATCATGGAAGGAGGGGTTCCTTTTTTTGCTAAATCAATTATTATTTTCCTTATTTCTTCAGGATTAGTTTGATAAAGTAATTCTTCATTAGGTGTAATAGGTCTAGTTGAATGAGACTTACCTTTTTCTCTTTTCCTTCGCATAAATATTAAATTAAGAAAATGAATTAATAAAAATTAATTTTATGAAAATAACTCTTATAACTGGAAATTTAAATAAAGCTAAAGAAATAAGAGAAATTTTATCGAAATACGGAATTGAATTAATAGTACAAGATTTGGAAATAGCTGAAATTCAATCTGATGACTTAAAAGAAATAGTTTTAAATTATATTAGGGAAGCATATAAAATCATTAAGGATAAAATAATTGTTGAAGATTCAGGATTATTTGTAAATGCATTAAAAGGTTTTCCAGGTCCTTATTCTTCTTATGTTTATAAAACTATAGGAAATGAAGGAATTTTAAAATTAATGAAGGACATAGAAGATAGAAATGCTGAGTTTATTAGCGTAATAGGTTACAAAGATGAAGAAAATGAGAAAATTTTTGAAGGAAAAACAAAGGGAAAAATTTCTTATTCGATAAAAGGAAAAGGCTGGGGATTTGACCCAATTTTTATTCCTGAAGAATCAAATAAAACATATGGAGAAATGAATATAGAAGAAAAAAACCAAGTATCGCATAGAGGAAAAGCTATAAAAAAATTTTTAGAATGGTATTTAAAGAAGAATTAAAAATATACAGGTACCTTTCTTCTTTCTGCAACATATCTTCCTCTTTTCTTTATTTCTTCCATTTTTTCAATTACTTTCAAATAATCAGAATTAACTTCAGCGTAACCTTTAACAAATTCATTAAAGCATTCTTTAGCTATTTTACTAAAGCTACTTTCCAATGAACGAAGAAAAATTAATAAATCTATTCCTTTATCTTCTATTCTATTTGAAAATTCAGCTAAGCCAAAATCTATAAAACAAATTGAGTTATTATCTCTTAATATCATGTTTGATAAAGTCACATCTCCATGCACAATCGATAAATTATGAATTTTACCAGTAATTTTTCCTATATTGCGACAAAATTCAAATATTCTTTTATCGTTAATTTCAAAAAGTTCTTTAATGATTTTGCCCTTAACATATTCCATTACAATTGTAAAATTTTCAATATCTAAATCAAAAATAAAAGGAACATCTATACCAGCACGTATACACTCATATAATATTTTAAATTCTTTTAATGTTCTTTGATATCTTATTTTTTGATCCAATATATTATTTCTCCAAGGTTTGCTTTTTCTTATTTTGAATACAGCTTCAAGATCAAACCATCTTCCATACCAAATTTCAGCTTCAGCTCCTTTTTTTATTAAATGCAATAATTTTATCTCCAAGGTATATCTACGGAATCTAATCTCCAAAATGGTTTAACGTAACTATCTTTAACTTCAATCTTTATTCCATGCTTATATGCTAGCATCCCAGTATAAGCTATCATAGCTCCGTTATCACCTGCATATTCTTTAGGAACAATATGAAAAGTAGCATTTTGTTCTTTTGCAACTAAAGCTAATTTTTCTTGAAGAATTTTAGATCTAGCAGTTCCGCCTGTTAAAATTATGGATTTTTTACCTGTATAAGCCAAAGCTCTTTCCACTGTTTCACAAAGCATTGAATAGGCATATTCTATTAAACTTAAACATACATCTTCTACTCTATAACCTTCTTTTACTAGTTTTAAGGCAGCAGTTATTAAACCAGAAAAAGCTGTGTCTTGACCTTTTACAGAAAAAGGTAAATCTAATATTTTTTCTCCTTTTAAAGCTAAATTTTCAACATTTACCAATTCAGGATAGCCTAAACCTATTTTTCTACCAAAAAAATCTATTGCATTACCTAATGCTATGTCTTGAGTTTCCCCAAATATTCTGTATCTTCCATCAATAAAAGTTGAAATTAATGTATGACCGCCTGCTACATAAACAACTAAAGGATCTTCCACTTTACACATGTACCTTGCGATTTCTATATGAGCTATAGCATGATTTACAGGAACAAGGTCTTTTTTATAAAATAAACTTAATATTCTTGCTATAGTGGCACCTACCCTTAAACAAGGTCCTAATCCAGGGCCTAAAGAAATTGCAATTGCATCAATATCTGAAATTTTAACTTTTGCAACATTTAATGCTTCCTTTATAACTTTAGGAGCATTTTCAGAATGACTAATTGCTGCTTCTCTAGGATGAATTCCCTTTGCTTTTGGAGGAATATAAATAGAATTTACATTCGACAAAATTTGAAATTTATCATCTATAACCGAGGCACCGAATGTGTGGGCTGTTGATTCTATTCCAAGCAGTAACATTACTTTGTCTTTTTAGGAGAAGTAGTAATAAATTTAGTTAAATGACATTTTCCGCAAGTCCACCTTGGTCTTGGACCTTGGGTATGTTTAGCCATAAAACAACCACATCTTGGACATTTCTCGTTTAACCTTTTTACTTTTCCTGTAGCATAATCAACTTGATACAATTTATGAATGTATGGCATACTTTAACAATATTAAGAAGAATTTTTATTTCTTTTCTTTTTTTGTTTCCTTTAATTCCAACTTTTTCTTCTTTTCTTCTTCCAAAATCTTTTTCCTTTCTTCTCTAGGCAAATGTCTTAATAAAATATACCTAGGTTCAATTTTTATAAGTTCAGGTTTATGATACACATTAACGTATGCATAACTTTCCAATCCTCCAAAGTTTGTTACTATTTTTTTAATAATTATTCTTTCCTTTTCTACATTGAAGTATTTAGATAGGTATTCTCTTAATTTTAATCTTTGTAAATTACTTTTGTCTTCAAAATTTAATTTTAATTTATATGCTGTTCTAGCAAGATACGGATTATCTAGCTTATAAACAACTTGTACTTCTTCAGACATTTTCTAAGATACCTTTTGAATACAATTTTTTAATATATAATTTTTTATTTCTCGTATTAAAAACAAAACATACACCGAGATTAGGAATGCCGTATAAAATTAAAGAATTTTCCTTTGATTCTAAAATAGCTAATAAAGTAAGAAGATCTTCTTCTCCGTTTACAACCAATAAACTATTATCGTTTTTTAATGCAGTAATAATTGTATCATAAGCTTCTTTTAAAATGGTTCCTTGTGGATTATTTATTTCAAATAAATTTTTAAAATGTTTTTTTATCTCTTCACAATTAAAATTTTGACGCATTACTTTTCCATCTATTATTGCAAGATTAGGTTTGATTCCCATTTCTAACAAGGAAAGAGTAATAAAATCTCCTACGCTAATTAAACTGGTATATTTGAAGATATTAATTATTGATAAAATATGTTTAAGAGATTTTGGATATTCAGAAACTAAAATAAATCCTAAAGGCTTTTTTAACTGCTTTCTTAAATTTTTAAATTTTTTATTTCGAGATAAATAAAATAATCTTTCTTTAATTTTTTCTGAAGGAATCTGAAAAATTACTTTATTTAATTTTAATTGCATAAATTCCAGGTTTTTTAATTCCCAAAAGTGCAGCTATTTGAGATTCTTCTGGCTTAAAGAGAATAAAAATGCCACTCCAATCATCTGAAAAGCTTTGACTTTTACAATTAGGACAAAATTTCTCCTTTTTTCCAACTAACATTTTGCAATTTGTACATGCTTTTAAACCATAAGAAGCTCGTTTTGCCATTTTATTTCTTTAATTTTTCTAAATCTTCCTTTATCCATTCAATTCTTCCTAAAAATGGCTGTCTCATTGTAAAAGCAAGCTTAAATGAAGGAGATGGAGATGAATAACTTACTGAAATTATCCTAGCTCTTACCAAAGATTTTTTTTCCAAAATCCTTTTGGTTTTTTTTGCAATTATTCTGAAACCCTTTTTATCATAACTTATTTGATCATCAATTATTTGCGAAATATGAACAAGGCCTTCTATTCTTCCTATCCTTAAAAAGGCACCAAATTCCCTAACATCAGCAACCTCAGCCTCTACTACTTCTTTATCTAAAGGATACCATGAAAGTAATTCAGCTTCTACTTCACTAAAAATTTTAGGGCTACCAGGTATCAATATTCCATGAGAAGGTCGTTTAACATTTAAAACACAAATAACATAGCCTAAATTTTCTACAAACTTATCTTCATATTTCTCCCTAAGAGCATCTAGCATAATTTGGTTAATATCAACTTTAGGTTTGATCATTGACGGTGAAATTGCTACAACATCTTGGATACCTATTAGCCTAAACAAGGTTAATTAAAATCAACAAAATCCCAAGTATATAAATTTAATCTTTAAAACAAACAATTTTACCATTCTTTTTTATAAAAGCTACAGGAATACCTTTTGAATAAGCTTTATGCATCAGTTCTTCATCTGCGGTGGCTAAAATCCCATTAAATTTATTACAAAGATCCAATAATAGTTCATCTGTTTTTCCTTCAATAATTGGAAATTCTTTAAATTTTGAAATTATTTGTAAAGCTAATTTTGCCTGTTTTGATAACTTCCCATCTTTAGATGCAATTTGTTGTAATTCCAGCATAACGTTTTTAGGATAAGATGGTATTAAAATTTCATTAAAATGTTCTTGTGCTAATTCAATATAATTTTGACCAAATTTAACCATGTTAATTAAAAAACTTGTATCTAGAAAGAAATATCTCATACTATTATTCCATATCCTACAAGCCTCCATTTACCTTGTATTTTCCTACTAATGGCAACCCTGCTTTTAACATTTGCACATATAGGAATGGATAAATTTAGAGATAATTTATTACCTTTAATGCTTGTAACAATACCAATACTTCTGGCAGCTCCTGCATTAATAGCTAATTCTTCATTTAATTTTATTGGTTCAACCTTCATTGTTTCTTTTGTCCCTATTACAAATTTGAATAACTCAAATTCTATTTCTAGAGAATCCCAAACAGGAGGAGATTTTCCTGGAATGCTTATCACGTTTCCTACAAGCTGATCATTTTTTGTTAAGGAAGGATCTAGTTCTGTTTCTATTCCTATCAAACCTCCAGGAACAGCTTTTTTTAATTTAATGTTTTCACTTCTTAAATTTACTATCCTCGTAATTAAAGGTTCATAAGTGACTTTTCCTTCTTTTTTTAGTCTTAATCCAGGTTTTATTTCTATCTCTTGTCCAACCTCTAAGAACCCTTCCACAATGGAGGATCCTAAAACTCCACCCTTAAGATCCTTATAATTTGTTCCTGGTTTATTCACATCAAAGGATCTTATTACATAACCTAAAGGATTTCTTGTCTCATCTTTTATAGGATTTGGGAAGAATTTTTCGATTGCTTCTACTACAAGATCTAAGTTAATTTTATGCAAAGCAGATACTGGTATTATAGGTACTTCTTTTAATGAATATTCTTCAAGAGTATTTTTTATTTCTTTATAGCTTTCCAAAGCTCTTTCTTTCGTAACTACATCGATTTTATTTTGTACAACTATTATGTTTTTTAATCCTATTATTTCCAAAGCCTTTAAATGTTCCCTTGTTTGTGGTTGTGGACAAGGCATTGTTGAATCTATTACTACGATCGCCGCATCCATTACAGAAGCTCCAGATAACATTGTAGCTATTAGCATATCATGACCTGGGCAATCAACAAAAGCTATATTTCTCAGAGGTATAAGTTTTGAACCACAATGAACACAATAACCATTATTTGACATTGCATAAGTTGTATAATTTTCAGGAGGTAAACATCTTGGACATTTCATTGTTGTAACAAAAGCATAGCCTAATTTTATAGTAATTCCTCTTCTTATTTCTTCAGAATGTTTAGCAGTCCAAACACCTGTTAAAGCTTGAACTAAAGTAGTTTTACCATGATCAACATGACCAGCTGTACCTATATTGATTCTAGGCTGACCAACCTCTTCTAACATTGACATTTAAAATTAATATAAATTATAGAACTTAAGAAAATTAACTAACAATTACTACATTTATTAACGCTGTATCTTCAGCTATTGTATTTCCTCGAACAGTTTTTCTTTTCCTTAAACCTTTTTTCTTAGGCTTAAAACCTATTCCTTTTGTTAAAATTATACTTTTTTTAACTGGACCTTGTAGGTATGGTAACATAGGAAAACCTGACCTATCAGAACCTCCTGTTATCTTTAACTTAACACCGCTCAATCCTATCAAAGAACCATCAAAAACTTCTCCAATTTTTAAGCCTATTAATGCCTTAGCTTTATCATCCTTAACATTAACAGTTTTTGCTTTACCAGTCTTAGGATCTGAAACAACAATTTTAAATTCTGGCATAATTATGCTATTTTAAAATAAGTTTAAAAATTTATAAATAAATGAAAACCTCACCCTTTAGAGCTGAGTAGCTCACTGCTGGAATAATTTGTTTTTAATTATCTTTTGTAAATATTCAATCTCTTCTTCGTTAAATTCTTCCTTATATTTTTCTAAAAGATATTTTGCTTCTTCAGGCTCAATATAAACATATAACAGATCTCCTTCATGTAAATTTCTTCCTATAAATGCTTCACCTTTTAGAGAAATAGCTACTTGCATTCCTTTTAAAGCTTCTTTTAAAGGCTTATTTTGTTCTTGTATTTGGAGAATATAGCCTAATATCTTTCCTTTTTTATTTGCTATTCTATAACCAGGTCTTATTTTACCTAATAAAACTTCTATGCCAAAAATAGCAGGATCGCTTCTTCTAAAAGTATAACCAGGTAAAAATTTTATAATAGCAGGATAAGGATATTTTTCAAAAACAGTTCTTTTTTCTTCTTCCTTCAATTTTTTAACAAATTCAAAATAATCATCTACTAATTGATAGATTAAATTATTTTTAATTATAGGTATTTTTCTAGATAAAATTTCCTCTTCTGCTTCAGGCAAAATGTCTACATTAAAAGCAAGAATTACTCCGTAATAAGGATTTATATTTTTTGAAACAAAAGCTTCAAAAACATCATTTTTTGTTACATTACCTATATCAGCATATCTTATTGGTATATTCATACGTTTAAAATATGTAACAATCGCTTCTAAGGTTCCTAGGGTATCAGCTTTTATTATTAAACCTTCTTTATCCATTTTAAACTTAAATAATGATATTTCTTCTTTTATTTTGCTTAAAACATGATCTCTATTTTCATTTGTAACAACAAATAAAGGAGAGCCTGCTAAAGCTTCATCTAAATTATCTGCAACTATTTTTACACCTGCAGAAGCAACTACTTCATCAACAGATATAAATTTATCTTCAGGAGCTCTCATTTCTTCCAAAGGTTTTGGCATAAGAAGAGCTCTAACTTTAGTTATTATAATATCAGATCTTGTAGCTAAAGCAATATAATCATTCCTTCTTATTATACCATTAAATATTATTGAATTTACAGTTGTGCCTAAGCCTATTTCCTGTTTTACATCAAGGATTACTCCTAACGCAGGACCTTCAGTATAAGCTATTCTTGTTTTAAGATAATTTTGACAAAAACCACTAACCACTAAAAGAAGTTCAGCTATACCTATTCCATAAACTGCACTAGTAGGTACTATTGCTACATATTTTGAAAAATCTCTAATTCTATCAAACCTTTCAGCATTTATTCCCAACTTTGAGAGTTTGCTTACCAAATCATAAATTCTATAATCTAATCTTTCTTTAGTCCTATCATCTTGTAAAGATAAGGATTCAAGAAATGAATATGTATATGTTGTATACCATCCTTCAAGTCTATCAAGTTTATTTAAAGCTATAACAAAAGGAACGTTTCTAGATCTTAATATATCCAAGCTTTCGTATGTTTGTCTTTCTAATCCTTTATTTATATCAACTACAAGAATAGCCATGTCAGCTACAGAACCTCCACGCATTCTAAGATTTGAAAAAACTTCATGACCTGGCGTATCAATTAGCAAAATTCCCGAAATACTTAAAGTAATTTTATATTTTTCAATTAATTTTTTGGCAATGTTATATATTACTTGAATAGGTAAAAAAGAAGCTCCAATATGCTGCGTCATACCACCAGCTTCTTTAAGCTGAATAGCAGTACCTCTAATTTTATCTAGTAATGTAGTTTTACCAACATTAACATGACCTAATACAGTTAGAATAGGTTGTCTTAACTTCATGAATAAAAATTAAATTTTTAAATTTTAATAAAAACTTATTCTGATTTTACTTTTTGTTTAACATAATAAGTTGTCCACTTATATTTTTCAGGTTTACGTTTAAGAATTAGCATGTTTTTTCGACATTTGCTTGAACAAAAATATAAAACTGAGCCATCGTTTTTAACATATAGCATACCTTTTCCTTTTGGAAAAGCTACACCGCAAAAACTACATGTATATTGCGTTACCATTCTTTATAAAAATAAAATTTTAAATTTTCAATAAAAATTATTCTACCTTGCATAAAAAAGAAAATTCTTTCTTTAAAGAATGAGAGCATTTCAGCATCATCTAGGAACAAGCTTTTTGGCTTCTCTTTCGGTTTCCCTTAACATTAATATATCTCCTACTCTAACTGGACCTATGACATTTCTTGTTAAAACTCTTCCTTGATCTTTTCCTTCAAGTATTCTAACTCTTACTTGAATTACTTCTCCTCCTACACCTGTTCTTCCTATAACTTCTAAAACCTCAGCAGGTGTTGCTCTATCCTGTTGAGAACTCATATTTACTTCTTGGTTTCAGGCTTAGCTTCCTTAGGGGCAATTTTGGCTCTTAACTCCGAAAATTTACTCAAAAGTTCATCATATAAAGCTTTTGCTTCCCCCACTTCTATTATTGCAGAAGAAGAAGCAATTGTATTTATTCCTGCAACCTCTCCTAATTTCTTTTTATCTGGAACGTACAAGTATGGAACGTTTTTATCTTCGCATAATAGAGGTAAATGTGCTACAATTTCTGGGGGATCGACATTCTCAGCTATAATTACAAATTTTGCCTGTCCTCTTTCAACAGCTTTTGTTGTTTCATTTACTCCTCTTTTAATTTTTCCTGTTTCCCTAGCAACCCTTACAAATTCATAAATTTTTTCATATAATTCTGGAGGTACTTCAAATCTTACATACATTTGTTTTTTAGATGCCATAGTAATGTATTATAATTTAAGGAATTATAGGATATTTAAAGTTATTCATTTTATCTCGGAGATTTAATCATGAAGATAATAAAATAAGTATTCATCATTTTTTCTATCCAATTTTACAAAACCGAATCTTAAAAATTGTATTACAGTGTTAATTTTTAATTTACTAACTTCTGCTTCACAATAACCTTCAATTAATTTATTTTTGTTTATTTTTGAAGGAGTTATTATTTTACATTTTATTTTTTTATTTGAAGGAACCCATTGAATAAATTTTAAATTCTTTTCCCTCGCATACTCTAAACTTTGTTCTTTTGAAAGCTCTCCTTCATAATTTCCGTTTAATTTTTTAATTTTAATATTTCCAAGACTTATCAATCTTACTTCGAAATCTTTATCCTCTAAATCATTTTTACAAATTAAAATTTCGGGATTTGGTTCCAGTTCAAATTCAAAGAAATCTTTTCTTGAAGGATGCAATTGTCTTCTTATTGTCATTTTTTCTTGTAATTTTAGTTTTATAGAGACAGGCTCATAAACAAAAAAATATCGATCTGTTGCATAATCTATAATTTTTCTATTTATAGAGTATAGATTTTCTAAACTAATGGTAGCTTCTATTGGCTTTATCCCTAATTCTAATATCACATTTTTTATTGATTCAGGAAGAAAACCTCTTTTTCTAAATGCCATTATCGTTGCTAGATCAGGATCAGCAAAATCTTTATAGCCTTTAACAATTTTAGATTTAGAAAGAGTTAATTCAGCAACTTTTATTCTTCCGTAATGTATTGCTTTAGGCTCTTCCCAATTAAAATATTTAAAAATGTAGCTTTGCTTTATTGTATTATTAATATGTTCTTTAGCTCTAAATACAAGCGTAACGCCCATAAAATGATCATCTATACTTACCGAAAAATTATATGTTGGCCATAGGTAAGGTTCATAACCTAAAATTTCTTTAATTTTTTCAATTCTAGGATGAACATATATCTTTGGATCTATTATTCTAAAAGCTATCCAATCTCTAACACTAGGGTCTTCATGCTTCATATCAGTTTTTATCCTTATTACACCATCCTTTATGTTTCCGTTAAGCATTTCATAAAAAAGCTTTAAGTTATGTTCAGGATCTGAATTTCTATGAACACATTCAATACCTTTAATTCTATTCTCCTTTATTTCTTCTTTAGTACATAAACAAACATAAGCAAATCCCTTTTTTAATAATTCTTCAATGTTTTTATAATAAATGTTTAATCTGTCTGATTGAATATAAATTTCATCAGGAATTATTCCTAGCCATTCTAAATCTTCAATTATATATTGGTAATCATTTTTTTCTGAAGGACTTAAATGAAGAATAGGCTTTTTAGTTCTTGGATCCGTATCTTCGAATCTCAATATAAATTTACCGTTAAATCTTTTAGAATATTCATATGAAAGCAAAGCTGACCTTATATTACCAATATGTAAAGGCCCATCGGGATTTGGAGCAAATCTTGTAACAACTTTTTTGTTTAAATCATGTAATACCGGAAATTCAAACCTTTTTACTTGAACTTTTTCTTCCTTTAATTCCTCAGGATATTTAACTAAAAGAATACTGTATTGTTCATCTAAACTTAGAGAATTAACTTCCTCTAATACTTCTTTAATTATTTCTATATACTTTTTAATTTCTTTTTTAATTTCAGGTTTGTAAAAGACGATTTTCCTTACAACAGCATCTAGACTTGCCTTTCCATTATGTTTATAGGCATTTACTAAAGCTTTTTTATATATTAACTCTCTTAAATCTTCCATTAAAATCTTCTCTGAATTAAGAAGTCAGAAAACTCTGATAAAAACTTTGCAAGATCCTGAGGTAATTTTTCTGCATATTTTTTAGCTTTTTCATTATAATACATCGCTTTTTTTAAAGCAAAATCATAGGAATTTATTTCTTTTAACCATCCAATTATTTCTTTAATTTCTTCTTCGCTAGCATTTTTATTACCTAAAATTTTGAAAATTTTTTCTCTTTCATTCTTTCTGGAATTTTTTATAGCATAAATTACTATTAATGTCCTCTTTCCTTCCCTAATATCATTACCTACAGGTTTTCCAGTTAATTTTTCATCTCCAAAAACTCCTAAAATATCATCATAAATTTGAAAAGCTAAACCTGAATTTCTTGCGAACATTCTTATATTTTTAATGTCTTCATAGCGAGCTTTGCCTAATATTGCACCTATAACACAGCTAGCTTCATATAAAGAAGCAGTTTTGTTAATTACCGTTTTATAATAAAGTTTATAGTTAAACAAGTCTGTGAAAGGAAGATACATATCATATCCTTGACCAACTGATAACTTATAAGTCGCTTCAGCTAATTCTTGAGTTACTTTTCTTACTATGTTCTCTGAAAATTTCTTTCGTAGAAGCAATAAAGAATTAAAGGCCAATGAAAATAAGGTATCACCTGCTAAAATAGCGTATGGTATTCCATATTCTAAATGAACAGTTTTAACACCATGCCTAAATTGATCATTATCCATGATATCATCATGAATTAAACTAAAATTATGAATTAATTCGACAGCAATTGCCGCTGGAATAGAATCTTCAATACTAACACCATAATGTTCTGCAACTTTAGATAAAACAAAAGGTCTTAATCTTTTGCCACCGCTTTTTATTATATGCATCGAAGCATTTCTTAATATTTCTGGTTCAATATTGGATAGAAACTTAATTATTTGCTTATTAAAAAATTCTGCATAACTCTTAATTTTTTCATAAATATCCATGATATTTAATATGAATGCAGTTTTAAAATATTATAGTACCAATAAATTCCTCATTTCTAACAACTCTTCCTATTAAATTATGCTGTAAACCATTTATAAAAATGCTTTGAATTCCAACTTTGGCTGCTTCATAAGCTACCAATAATTTATTAGCTAATCCTCCAGTAACATCTTCTGCAGCAGAAAAATTTTTAATTAAATTTGGTATTTCTTTATAGTCTAAATTTCTTATAAGTTTTGCATCATTATATTTCTTAGGATCTTTATTATAAACCCCTGTTACATCAATACAAAATATTATTCTTTTAGCACCTATAATTTTTGCAATTTCTAATGAAAGCTGATCTCCTGAAATTATTGAGCAACCAAGATCTTCATCAAATACAAAATCTCCATATATTAAAGGTACGTAATCTCTTTTAATAGCTTCAAGTATTGTATCATGATAGAAAGTCTGAATATTCTTATTCTTAGTTATCATTATACTTGAAGGAGAAATCGGAATCACTGGAACTCCATGGTTGATCATAGATTCAGCTATTATTAAATTTAATCTTCTCATTTCTTTTTCTAATATTGATAAACCTAATTTTATTTTAGGTAAACCCATATGTATACCATATTTTTTAGCTACATAATGGCCAAAAGAGCCTCCTCCGTGAATTATTACTAAGTTATAATCGTTGACAAATTCCGCAATTTCCTTTGAAATTCTATTTATATCATGGATTCGTGTTTGAAAAGGTTTATCTTTATACGTTATTACAGATCCGCCTAGTTTTATAACTAAACTTTCCACATTTAAATAAATTTAAATTTTGATAATAAATATAGTGACTAAGGCAATAGCACCATCAAAGATAATTTTAAGCGGAGAACATTTCGTTGTGGAAGGCGAGCCTGCATTGGTAGCTGCAATTGATATTTATGCTAAATGTATAGCTGAAGAAAGATTTGATGAAAGCATTAGGATAGAAAGTAAGGATTACTTTGGTAAAATTCATGTGATTAAATATTCAAAAAATAAAATAATTGATTATGCAGGTGATAAGAATACTAAGAGAATATTGAGACCTGTTTTAATTTCTGTTTTAAAGACTTTGGAATATAGCGAACAAAAGAAAGGATTGGATATATATATTAATTCTGAAATTCCTCCTTCAGCAGGACTAGGCTCTTCTGCAGCTGTAGCTGTAGCTACTTCTGCAGCTGTAATTGGAGAAATAAAAGGAAATATAAATAAGGAAATAATATGGAAAGCAGCATTTGAAGCTGAAAGAGCTGTTCATAAAAATCCTTCTGGAATAGATGTTACTATAAGCACATTTGGAGGATTGATACTTTATAAAAAAGGTGAAAAACCTAATTTTATAAAATTAGATTACAAACCAATTTTTATAGTAGGTTTAATAGGAAAAAGAGCGAAAACAGGGAAATTAGTAGAAAAAGTTTTAAAGCTTAAAAAGGAGCTTCCTTCAATAATCAATCCTTTATATATTTCTGCAGGTAATTTGACAATAAAACTGGTAGAGGCATTAAAAAATAAAGACTTGAGAACCGCAGGCTTGCTAATGAATATAAATCATAGATTATTATCAGCAATAGGCGTATCTACTCCTAAATTAGATATGATTGTAAATACTGCAATAAAAAAGGGAGCATATGGTGCTAAGCTAACAGGAGCAGGGGGAGGAGGTTCTATAATAGCCTTAGTAGATGAGAGTAAATTAGAAAAAGTAAAATCTTCGTTAGAGAAAAAAATAAAAAAAGTATATGTTTCATCAATAGTTGAAGAAGGGGTGAAAATAGTTTAATTAAAGTTCAAAAGCAGTAGCTAAATAGCCAACTACACTATCTTTAGGACCCTCGGTATCTCCTGAATTTGCATGTTTTAGTATATGTACTTTAGACACACCAAGTTTTTTACAATAAGCTAGAACAGTTGCTGTAGGACAAGGCCCGCACATAGAAACATTTTTTTCTTCTATAATACTCATTAAATATTCCGCATCTATTTTTCTCACCGCTTCTATTACATAACTATCCTTTTTATAAGTCGTATCATAGTCTTCATAGTGATTTAAATCAGTAGAAGCCAAAACAACCGTATTTGTACCTTGTAATACTTTATATAATGCATTAGCTAAACCTAGTGCTACATCCAAAGTTTGTAATAAAATGCATATAGGAACAAAATCAAAATCCTTAAAAAAGTATTGAAGAAAAGGTAGTTGTACTTCTATTGAATGTTCATGTAAATGAGCTAAGTAATCAGAGCTTGCTACCTTATATTCTTTAATAATTTTTAAAGCCAAATCTTTATTTATTTTAACTCTTCCCAACGGAGTTTCCCATTCTCCTTCGGTCATTATTGAAACCAATGAACCCATGCCAGTATGATTTGGTCCTAAAATTACAACCGTATCAGGTTTTTCATTTTCAACAAGCATTTTATATGAATGAGCAGCTACAGGTCCACTATAAATATAACCCGCATGAGGAACGATAAAAGCAGGAAACTTTCCATTGTATTTTTCTTCAATTTTTACTGGTTTTCCTGGACCAATTGTATGTTCAAAACACTTTTCTATTTGTTTTTTTAATCTATTAGGTTCAGATTCATAAAAATATCCAGCTACGGCAGCTCTCCTGATCATGATAGTTTCTAAATATTAATTTGCTTACATGCTTAAAAATTCCATTAAATTCTTAAGAAAAATATTTAAAAAGACCAAAACTTAGATGTTTAGAGTAGAATATCAATATGGTTCAAACTTAGATTTAAAAATAAAGCTACTCTAATTCTTCTACTAATTCTGTTTCGAATTCATCTATAGTAAATTTAGGCATTTCATTAATACCAAGTGCTCCTCTATTTCTCAGAACATAAACTGTTAATAACCAATAAATTGTAGCTAAAGCTCTTCGCCCTTTATTATTACAAGGTATAACTAAATCAACATTAGCACACGTATGTTCGGTATCGCATAAAGCAACTATTGGTATTCCTATTTCTGAGGCTTCTTTTACTGCTTGAGCATCATTCAAAGGATCATTAACAAACAAAACTTCTACTCTTTTATAACTTTGAAGCATAGGATTAGTTAAAGTGCCAGGTAAGAATCTTGTAGTTATGCATTGAGCACCTATGTATTCTGAAAATTTTGTAGCAGGTTTTATTGCATAGGGTCTTGAAGCTACAACTAAAATTTTTTCTCCTTCAAAATAAGATAAAAATTTACCAGCTATTCTTACTCTTTCATCAATACTTTGATAATTTATTATATTAACTCCTTCAGGTCTAGTCTTTGATATAAATCTACGCATGTATTTCGATTTAAACCTTGTACCTATAATTAATGCTGATTTTGTATAAAGATCACTTAATGCTTCTAAATCGTTAAGATTTATTATTTTTTCTTCTGACATTTTAATTAAATCTTTTTACAAAATCATTTATATTTGCCTTTTCTTTAAGAATTTCTTCAATTCTAATTAATTCATTTAATTTTGAAACTCTTTCTCCTCCAATTGTTCCTGTCTTTATCAAAGGTGCTTCTATAGCAGTAGCTAAATGAGCAATGAAAGAATCTTCAGTTTCTCCTGATCTATGGGAAACAATAGGTATTATATTATTATTTTTAGCATATTCAATAGTTTCAAATAATCTTGTTAAACAACCTACTTGGTTAGGTTTTATTATTATTCCATTGGTAGATTTATTTCTAATTCCTTCCTTTAATCTTAAAACATTGGAAGCATACAAATCATCTCCTACGATTAACCTTTCTTTATAATTATTTAGCAATTCTGAAAAATATTCAAAAGAATTCTCATGAAAAGGATCTTCTATATACCAAATATCATATTCCTCTATCAAATTAGAGATAAATTTCAATTGTTGTTCCTCGCTTAATTTAAAAGATTCATATTTATATTCATAAACCTTTTTCTCCTCATTCCAAAGAGATGAAGCTGCTACATCTAAACCAATTTTAAAATTAAAACCTTCTTTTTCTTTAACGTATTTTATTGCTTCTTTAATGATGTCCAAAGATTTTTTTATTCCCAATGATGTTACCCATGCATTTTCATCATTTTTACCGCTAAAATAAGGATCAATACGAGATAATATTTCAGCAACTTTTCTATGTAACAAAACGTTCGCTTTAATAGATTCAAAAATATTATTTGCATTGATACAAAAAACTAATACTTCTTGTATATCTATAGATTTTCCTTTAGCATGTTTTCCTCCACCGATAATATTCCCCAATGGAATAGGGAGTTTGTAAAATTCTTTATCAGCGATCTTTTTAAAATAAGGTATATTTAAAGAATTAGCTGCAGCCTTTAAATTTGCAATTGAAGTGGAAAGAATAATTACAGCGCCGAAATTTGAAAGATCTTGTGTTCCATCACTTTTCAAAAGAAATTCATCTATTTCCTTCTGATTTAAAGAATCCATGCCTATTAGTTTCTTTTTTACTTCATTGAAATTCTTTAAAGCACTTAGTAACCCAATTTTTGGTACATTTTGTACTTCGTATGAACTTCTACTTGCTCCTGAAGGACAAGAAGCAATTCCTTTTGATACTTTGGTTTCGATTACTGTTTCAACAGTTTGATCTCCTCTACTATCAAAAATTATCCTATTATTAACATTTTGAATAATTGTTAATTCCATTTATCCGATCTTTTTTCTTCTTCCTCTTCTTTTTTTAGAAACTTCAGGTTCGGGTGGGGGTGGTGGTTTTGCTTCAAACTGTTCCCTTACTTTGACATACTGAAGCAATTCATCGATATATTCAAACGTTGAAATAAACATTCTTCTACAACAATATCTTTTAATATTTAAACTATCAAGAATAGCTTCAGCACTTTCTCCTTTGCTTAGTCTAGATTTATATTCTTCCCAGTATATTGATATTGGAAAACCACAAGTAAAACATCTTACTGGGACTAACATTTTTATCTATATGATTTTTGTCTTTTAGCCCTAGCTTTTGTACCCCTGGGCTTTTTAGGTTCGACTTCTCTAACATCTCTTTTTAGTAACATTGGATTGTAGCTCAAATAAGCTTTTTTCAATTCTTCACTTTGGGTAAATTGAATTAGTGCTTGTGCTATTGCATTTCTAGTAGCTTGTGCTTGACCCATAAATCCTCCTCCTTTAACGTTAACATCTATATCTATCTTATTTCTTAATTCATCACTTATGAATAATAAAGGTTCTTCTATTGTATATCTTACTATCCAAGGCTCAATTATTTCTAATGGCTTACCATTAATTTTAACTCTACCTTTTCCAGGATATTTTAAATATGCTCTTGCTACTGCACATTTTCTTTTACCAGTTGCTATAATTACTTGAGAGATCATCCTTTCCAACCAAATAATTTACATATTTCTTCTAAATAAACATATCCGTTTCCTAATCTTGAAAGATCTGCATCTTCAAATCTTACAGGTTTTACTTTTTCAGGTAATTCTATTTGACCACAATATACTCTTAACCTCTTATAAGCAGTTCTTCCTCTATATTTTTTATAAGGTAGCATTCCTCTTATACTTCTTCTTAATATTCCATCAGGCGTTCTTGGATTTCTATGCCCTAATTTTTCAGGATTTTTTATCGTTCTTCTAGACAATCTTCTTTTAAATTTTTCTATGATTCTTTGTTTATTTCCTGACAAAACAGTTTTTTCAGCATTAAAAATTACTACTTTATAACCATTTAACAACATTTTAGCTACATGAGAAGCTAATCTGCCTAATATTTGATTTTCAGCATCAATATAAATTGTTTCAGACATTTTAAATTATTATTTTAACATTTGTCCCTTTAGGATTTAAATTTATTAGTTCTTCATAAGTTAAACATTTTCCATTAATTTTTTCAATTTTATATTTTGCACTTTTTGAAAATGAAGCTGCAGCTATTATTACAGGATGATCTAAAAAACCGAAGCCTAATACTTTACCTGGAACAACTATTTGATCGTTTTCTTTTGTTAGCTTATTAATTTTCATTAAATTAACTCTTACCATATCTCTTCTTCTAACGTTTAATTTTTCTGCAACAGCTCTCCATATAGGAGCACCATAGGTTTTATAAGCTTTATATAAATATCTTATTTGTTTCCTTAATATCGGATTTGTTCTTCTAATTTCCATTTTTTATTTTATTATGCAATTCTTTTTTTATTTCATCATAAGTATTAATAATTACATCGATTGCTTTCAATAAGATTTTTTCAGGTTCATCTATTCCTGTAGATTCAAATGAAAAAATAAACGTATCATCATTAATTTGCTTATAAGCACATGCAGAAACTGGTTGAAATCTTGCATGAACATTTCCAGTCTTTACACGAGCTATTGCTTCTAAGAAAATTCTTTGACCCTTTGCTAATTTACAAAGAGGGATATTTTCAAATGCTACTTTATAATTTGGATCCAAAGATTTCAAATCTCCTGAATAAACTATAACATCATCTTTTTCAGCTGTAATTTCTAATCTAAAGTTTGCAGTGGTGTCTTCCTTTAATGATAAAATATCAGCTTTTATAGGCACTAAACCTATTCTATGAGCTAACATTTCATCATACATAACAGAAGTATTATCCATTATTAAAACATCATCTATAGCTAAGGTAGGTGTTCTAGCAATCAATACTCTTCGAATTAAATTAGCAAACTGAGGATTTATACCGCTAATCTTGAATTGTAATGATAATCCCTTTTTTTCAATAAGTTCGAATTTCATAAATGTTTATAATAAATAATTCTATTTAGATTTAAATTTTATGTTAGAAGAAGAGATCAAAAATTATTTAAAAGCAGGGAGAATAGCTGCTTCTGCTTTAAAATTCGCCTTAAATAAAATTCATGAAGGAATGCCTATAATTGAATTATGCGAAATGGTAGAGAATTACATTATTGCGAATGGTGCTGAATTAGCATTTCCTTGTAATGTATCCATAAATTATGTTGCAGCCCATGATACTGCAGAATTAAATGAAACAAGCGAAATACCAAAAAAATCTGTTGTTAAAATAGACGTTGGAGCTCATATTAATGGTTATATTGCTGATACAGCTAAGACTGTTATATTTGATGAAAAATATGAGAAGCTTAGAATGACTACAGAAAAAGCCTTAATAAGAGCAATAGAAAACGTTAAAACAAATATCCCGTTATCTTTCATAGGTAAAGTTGTTGAAAAAATTGCTAAAGAAAATGGTTTTAATCCAATAAAAAATTTAGCTGGACACTTAATGAAAAGATATTTATTACATGCTGGAAAAAGTGTACCTAATTTTGACGATGGAAGTACTGAATTAATAAAAGAAAATGAAGTATTTGCCATTGAGCCATTTTTAACAACAGGAAGCGGATATGTTAAAGAAATAAACACTGTAAAGATTTTTTCTTTAAAACAGCCTTTGAAAGTTAAAAGCAAACTCAAAAGTTTATTTGACAATATATGGAAAACACGTTATACATTACCTTTTTGTCTTAGATGGTACAAAGAGGAAATAAACTATGAAGAGTTAAAAAATGAGATTGAAGATTTTAACAAAAGAAAATTCATAGTAGGTTACCCAGTATTAGTAGAAGAAAGCAAAGGAATAGTTGCACAAGAAGAACATACAGTAATTGTACTTTCAAATGAAATAATTATAACTACCAAAATAGACTGAAAAAATAAATTTTTAATAATTAATTGATTAAATGAATGAAAATTTTCGGTAAAGATATTGATGAATTTATTAATTTAACAATTAAAGAAATTAAGAAAATAGTTAATGGAGAAAAGGTAATTGCTGCAGTTTCTGGAGGTGTTGACAGCACAGTGGCTTCTTACCTAACATGGTTAGCAATAGGAGATAAAATGGAAGCTGTTATTATAGATACAGGTTTTATGAGAGAGAATGAAATTGAAGAAAATAAAGTAGCTTTAGAAGAAATGGGTATTAAAGTAAATGTGATAGATGCAAGTAATGAATTTTACGATGCTTTAATAAATAAAAAAGATGCTGAAGAAAAAAGAATTATTTTTAGGGAAAAATTTTATGAAGTTTTACATAGAGTTGTAAAAGAATTTAATGCAAGTTATTTAGTTCAAGGAACAATTGCACCAGATTGGATTGAAACTGTTGGTAAAATAAAAACCCAACATAATGTTCTTGTTCAAATAGGAATTAAGCCTGAAGAAAAATACGGTTTTAAAATATTAGAACCTTTAGCTAACTTATATAAAGATCAAGTAAGACTTATTGCAAAACACTTAAGCATAAGCGAAAAAATTGTAAATAGACAGCCTTTTCCAGGTCCTGGATTACTTGTAAGATGTGTAGGCGAATTCGATTTAGATAAATTAAACGCATTAAGAAGTGCAACTGCACAAGTACAAAATCTACTCGATAATATTAAATCTTCCCAAGCTTTTTTAGCCATATTTAGAAAGCCTAGAATGGCAACTTCTCCTTCAATCGTTGAATTTATAAGAGAAGTTAAAAGTATACTAAAAATTGGAGGAAGAGGATTTAAAACTTATGAATTCTATGAAAAAGTTACAGGTGTAAAAGGTGATAGTAGAGTTTATGCAAAGATGCTTGGAATTTATTATAAAGAATTTGAAAAAATAATAGAAAAAAAGGATGAAATAATTCAACAGTTTTCTAAAATACTTCAAGATTATACAAGATTGGTTGTTATGGTTTCTGAACCAAGACCTGCAGGTAAATATGCAATAGTTATAAGAGCAGTAATAACAGAAGATTTTATGACTGCAAAAGTAGCTGATATAGATTATAAAATATTACAAGAAATCTCTAATATAATTTTAAAAGATAGAAGAATAACCCAAATATATTACGATATTACACCTAAACCACCAGCAACTATAGAATATGAGTAAAAAAGTGTTAATTTTAGGTCCAGGTGGTCAATATAATCATTTAATATTAAGAAGAGTTACTGAACTAGGTCATATAGGTATATTAAAAGAGTTTGGAGAAGAAATCAAGGAAGATTTTGATGTAATAATAATAGGAGGCGGGCCAGCAAGATTAAATGAAAATAGCAAAGAGGTTTCTTATGTAAAAGAGCTCATTAAACTTAATAAACCTATATTAGGAATTTGCTTAGGACACCAGTTAATAAGTTTAGCTTTTAATGGCAAATTACAACAATATCCAAGTTTTGGGCCTCAAACAATTTTCATAAAAAGAAAAGATAAAATTTTAGAAAATATTCCTGATAAATTTACTGCATGGGAAAGTCATAATGATACTGTTATCAAAATTCCAAAAAATTTTGTTATCCTAGCTTACTCGGAAAAAAATAAAGCAGAAATAATTAAACATAGGACTAAAAAAATTTACGGTATTCAATTTCATCCAGAAGTTAATGAAACAGAGTTTGGAAATTTAATCTTAAAAAATTTTATAGAATCCTAAAATGGAGAAGCCTACAATAATAATAGATGAAAGAGAAAGAAATTCAAAAGTCCCAGAATTGTTGGTAAAAAAAGGAGTAAGTATTAAATTTAGAGTAATAGAAGTTGGTGATTATATCGTTTCTCAAAGAATAGGTATCGAGAGAAAAACGATAAGGGATTTTATAAAATCTATATATGATGGAAGGATTTTTGACCAAATAACTAGATTAAAGGAAAAATTTGAGATTCCTGTAATTATAGTTGAAGGAGATTTAAACGAACTAATTTTATTTGTCGATAACCCTAATGTTTTCAGAGGAACTCTTATAACGTTGATACTATTTCACAATGCAAAAATTTTCTTTTCGATAAATGAAGAAGAAACAGCGGATTATATATCTTTAATGGCTAAAAAAGAAATTAAAGAAAAAAAGGAATTTTTCTTACCTTTTTTAAAAACTAAGCCAAAAACAAAAGATATTAAACATATACAGCTAAATATAATCAAAAGTTTTCCTTATATAGGAACCAAATCTGCTTTTAAAATTTTAAAGGAATATAAAACAATAAAAAACTTCGTAAATACAAATGAAGCTCAGCTATCCAAAGTAATAGGATTAGCTAAAGCAAGAAAAATACTTGAAATATTAAATAAAAACTTTGAAGAAGAAGAAAGTTTAATATCTTGATTCACCAGGGAATAATAAATCTGGTGCTTTAGAATAAATTGAACTTGAAACTCTTCTAACTTTTGCCTTTGTTTGCAATTCTTTAATGTTTTTTACTCCTGCATATCCCATAGCTGCCTTTAAAGCTGCAACAAGTTCTTGTATTACAGAAGTAGCTTCTCCTTTATATGGCAACCATGCTTCTGTACCCTCAGCTACTTCTTTAGGTAATTTTGCGTATCTATCCACAGCAAGTCTTTTCTGTCTTGCACTAGTGCTGCCCATGCCACGATGAAGTTTATAATATCTTCCTCCTATCATCATCATAGGTGAAGGACTTTCTTTACAACCTGCAAATATATAACCCATCATAGCTGAGGATGCTCCAAAAGCCATAGCTAAAGCTATATCACCAGCATTTCTTATACCTCCATCTGCAATTATTGGTATGTCAAGACCAAGTTCATCCAAAGCTTCTTTTGCCAAGGCTACAGCATATAACGTTGGTGAACCAGCTTTAGTTATCTGAGTTGTTGTACATACAGAGCCACTACCTATCCCTACTCTTAATCCAGCTACTTTATCTAGTTTACTCACTGAATCTAAAACTCCTTCCTTTGTACCTAAATTTCCTATTATAACATCTACATCTACATTTTTGATGATTTTATACGTAGCTGAAATTACATTTTGATTATGAAAATGTGAAACATCAATAACTAAAGCATCTGCATACTTTGCTAATTTAATAGCCCTTTCTAGATCAAAGGGCGATACTGCTGCTGCAACTCTTAATCTTCCATTTTCATCTCTTGTTGCAAACTTATATTTTCCTCTCAAACTAACATCTTTATAAGTAATTAATCCTACAAGTTTTCCTTCCTTATCTACTACAGGCAATTTTTCTATCCTATACTTCTTCATCAATTCAATAGATTCTTCTGGAGTAATCTTTTCATGAGCAGTGATCACATCAACAGTCATGGCATCTTTAACTTTTATTTCTGGAGAAGCAAATCTAACATCTCTTCCTGTGATTATTCCAAGAAGTTTATTATTTTCATTAACTACAGGTAAACCTGAAATTCCATGTTCTTGCATGACTCTTGCTGCTTCTCCTACTGTTGCATCAGGACTTATAGTTATAACATCCCTTATAATAAAAGATTCTGCTCTCTTAACTTTTTTAACCTGCTCAATTTGCTCTTCAATTGAATTATTTCTATGAATTACACCTATTCCTCCATTTCTTGCTAAAGTGATTGCCATTTCCGCTTCTGTAACTGTATCCATAGGAGAAGAGACAAAAGGAATATTTAAATCTATATTAACAGAGAATTTTGTTGCTAAAGATATTTCATTAGGTTCTATATCTATGTAAGAAGGTAAAAGAATAAAATCATCAAAACTAAATGCGTAGCTTTTTTCTATATCTAGCTCTGATAGCTTTACCATATTAATAATTCTAAAAGGTATTATATCAATTTATCTACCGATTTTCTTTGCCTTAAATAGATAGATATTTATTTTACTCAGTTAAATTTTCTATTTCTTGTTCAAATAAATCATCCTTTTCAACTTCATTAATATATATAATATATTGGTTTTGTTCTGTAAATTTAGGAATTCCTTGATGTTTTTTAAGAGAGAAATTTGTAGCGTCGAAAATATATACTGACGGTGTAATTTCGGATTTGGTATAATATATTACGGCACATTCTCCAATGAATTCTGTAAAATATACATAGCCTTTATAAAAATTTAAAGTATAAAAAGGCAATAGTATTGTAGTTGCAGATATTACATGACAAATCAAATCAGATACATTTTTAAATTTTATCTTGTAAACTTCCATGAAATTATTATAGAATAAAAAATATAATAACATTCATGAGTATAAAAAGAAAATATGTAACAACTTTAAGGGAAATAGAAAATATTATTAATTCTAACAATTTCGATAATAAAACAAAAATAAAAGAAGTTCTTAAAATTTTAAGGAAAAATTTTTCAAAATATAACTGGATAGGAATATATTTGCTTCAAGGAGATAAACTTGTTTTATATGAATATGATGGGGATAAAGAAACACAACATAAAATTATTCCATTAGATAAAGGACTTTGCGGACTTGCTGCAAGAGAAAAAAGAATTGTAAATGTATCTGATGTATCATTAAATCCTTTTTATTTGGAATGCTTTCCTGAAACAAAATCTGAATTAATTGTACCTATTTTTAAAAACGGGGAAATTATAGGAGAAATAGATATCGATAGTTATAAATTAAATGCTTTTGATTCGAATGATGAATGGTTTATAACCAAAGTTGCAAACATTATTGTTAAATTATACACTTTTATATAAATTCATATACTAATGAAATAATATTTATAATTTATAAACTGAACTTAAATATTAAACTATGGAAAATCAAATAGATGAAAAAAGAAGGAATTTTATTAAAGGATTATTAACGGCTTCAGCAATTGCAACTATAGCAGCTATTGTTCCTGTTGGTACGTATATTTCTTCACCTTCACAAATAACAGAAACAGGCAAATATCCTAGAATAAAAATAGCAAATATAAAGGACTTTGATAAAATATCTGAAAAATCTGATGGAAGAGGCATGTTAGGTAAAGCTATACCATTTTGTTATCCTTTAACAGGAACAACCAATGTTTTAATTAAAGCAGGCGTTCCTGTTAAAAATGGAATAGGACCAGATAAGGATATCATTGCATTTAGTACAATTTGTCAGCATTTAGGTTGTAGAGTAATTTACTATAAAGAAATTAATCCAAATGATTCTCCTAAAAAACAAACACAAGTATTATGGTGTCCATGTCATCAGGGAACCTATGATATTGAAAATAATGCTGAAGTAGTTTATGGTCCACCACCAAGAAGGGTTCCTAGAGTACTTTTAGAAATTGATGAAAATGGTGATATATATGCAGTAGGAATTGAAGGACCTGTAATAAAAGGTTTAGGCCCAGAAGGACTTGAAGGAACAAATTTAAAAGAAAATCTTAGAGGAGGATTTGGAGCAGGCAGTTTAGTTAAAGATCAACATGATGCTTTAACTTGTGGTGGTAAATAATGTCGTTTTTAAGAAAAATAATTAGTTATATTGATGAAAGAATAGGATTTTCTAATACTTTCTTAAAACCAATACCTGAGTATGCTTTTAATATAACATATTGGTTAGGAGCAATAGTTGTAACAAACTTTGTAATATTAATTATAACTGGAGTTTTATTAGCTTTCTATTATGTTCCTACCGCAGCTCCTGATCCATCTGGAATACCATGGGCTTATTCAAGTACAAAATTTATCGATGAAAATGTTCCTTTTGGACATACGATAAGGACATTACATTTGTATGCAACATACGGCATGATAGGTTCAGCATTTATACATTTAATAAGACAATTTATAACAGGCGCATATAAAAGACCTAGAGAAATAATGTGGATAATAGGCATAATTTTAGGAGGATTGGTTTTAGTGCAAGGCTTTACAGGATATCTTTTACCCTATACTGATCAATCTGTATATGCTACAAAAGTGGGTTATAATGTAGCTCGTTCAGCTCCTTTAATAGGAGATACTTTAGCATATCTAGTAGAAGGTATAGGTACACAAGATATAATACAAAGATTTTATATGTTGCATATCTTTATAGTTCCTGGATCAATTTTAATTCTTCTATTAATAAAAATGTATATGTTTGAGATCCATGGAGCATTTGATCCTCATAGAGATATAAGGAAAAGCAAAATAAGATATTATAAATGGTTCCCTGAAGGATTTTACTTTATCTTTCCAATATCATTAATTTATGCAGGAATTTTGATCGTTTTCGCTTCATTATTTCCCAATAGGTTAGGAGATTATTTTGATCCAGCTAAACCAATTCCTGCTGAATTACCTTTGCCTGAATGGTACTTTTATTGGATGTATCAAATAGTAAGAATTTCTTATCCTCCTGAACTTGTTAATCTATTAAGATCATTTGGTATAGCAGATGTTGCAACATTTATAACACTACTTGTAGTAACAATAGCTGCATTATACTTGATATTTGTACCATTTATTGATAGAAGAAAGGAAGTAGCAATTTCAAAAAGATTTTTGCATGTAACGATAGGTTCAATAATGTTTGCAGAAGTTATTTTGTTATCCTTTTTTGTATTCTTATTCCAGATTGGAGCTATAAGCTTAGCTACATCAACATCATTCTTCTTAACAATAGTAAGCAGTATTATCTTAGCAGTTATTATAGCAGGGATACTTTACGTTTTATATAAAAAGAGGGGATGGTTATGAACAAGGGATTTAAAATTTATTTAGGTTTAACTTTATTAAATGCAATATTTGTATTTGTACTGTTTAACCTAGCATCATTAATCCGTGTAATTTTAAACAATAATTTAAGTTTACCAGTATTAGTTCTTACCATTACGTTAACAATAATCGCTTCTGTTATTTTATATATTTTAATGGTAATAATAAGAGCGGGTGAGAGAAAATGAAAAGGGAATTGGCTTCTAGAATTATTTTAGGTATAGTAATATTACAGTTCATACTGTTACCTCTAATATTCCTTGAAGCTCAAAAAAGTGAA
>JAVVGB010000011.1:0-33097 GCA_032249315.1 Thermoproteota archaeon | reverse complement strand
TCACCAAGCTTCTGTTATACTCAACCTATATATCTCGTTACCGAGATATATTCGGGCTCATCGACATCCAACAGAGCTTGTTCTGTTTCTGTGATTTTCCAAGCCTTTCGGCTTATGCCTTGCGGCATTATAAATTCCCTATTGACGGAGGACTTTCCTCAGGCTAACCCCGACAGCCGCCCAGAGCTCCTTTACCCTAAATTTTTAATAATTCTTTTCATATTTTAATTTTTAGTTTAATTAATGCTACATATAGGTATTGATGATACTGACACGAATGAAGGCGGATGCACTACTTATATTGCTTCTATTTTAATTGAAAAATTAAATAATGCTGGCTATAGTTTGGCTGACTATCCTTATTTAGTAAGACTAAACCCTAATGTTCCGTTTAAGACACGTGGTAATGCGGCCATTTGCATAAGAATAAACAATGAAGACGATAAAGTAAGCGAAATAGCAGTTGAAACAATTAATGAACTTAAAATTTTTGATAAAGAAACAAATGAAGAAAAACCGCAACCTGTAATCTGCTTTTATACAGGGCATATTACTAAAGAGTTAGAGAATTTTTATAAGAAATGTTTAATTGAGGTTGTAGGTATAGAAGAAGCCTTGCAGCTTGTACAAAAATATAAAATTAAATATTTTAATTTTAGGAAAGGAATTAGAGGAATAATCGGCGCTCTTGCTTCAATCGGTGCCCTATTCAGAGAAGGATATACTTATGAGTTGATCGCTTATAGGAAACCTGATCAAAAAAGTTTAATAAGACCGATTAATTTAGAAAAAATAAAAGAATTGGATGGAAAATTCAAAGATATAACTTTTCATAATATAGATTATGAAAGAAGCAGATTGCTTATAACTCCTCATGGTAAAGACCCTATTTTATATGGTATAAGGGGTAAAAAACCAGAAGCATTAATAAAATTTTCAGAAGCGATAGGTGCCAAAGAACATGTAGAAAGAACTACTATATTTAAAACAAACCAAGGAACAGAAGTTCACTTAAAATTAGCCAAAGGTAAAAAAATATTTAAACCATATTGCGTCATTAATGAGGTTTTTGAAGTGGTAGAGGAACCTTTAATAATAAAGGGAGGACATGTATTGCTAAAAGTCAAAACAGATAGTAAAATTATGACTGCAGCAGTGTATAAAGAAAGCGGCCAAATGAATAAATTAGTTAGGTTTCTAAGTAAAGGAGACATAATAGAAATTGGAGGCGGTATTAGAAAAGACCCTGAAATGACAATAAATTGCGAAAAAATATCAATTAAAAAATTAGCTAAAGTGTATAGGGAAGAAAATCCCTACTGTATATACTGTGGCAGTAAAATGGAATCCGAAGGTAGCGGTAAAGGTTTAAGATGCAAAAAATGTTCATATTCGATTCCTTTCAGCTTTAAAATATTATCAGAAGAAAAAAGGATCCTTAAGGAAAATATTTTACTCGTCCCTCCTCCTAGATCACGTAGACATTTAAGTGAACCAATCAATCCTTATATAATATAATTGAAAAAATTTCAGGAATTTTCTTAACGTTAAAACCGGCCCGTTTACATCTGCTTGTTATATTTTCAACAATTTTTTTTCTTTTACTTACAGCAAAAGGGAAACCAACGTAATGCAATATGTATCCTTTTCTTCTCAATATATTATACAATGCATTGTAAAAATCTAATGAATATAATTCCTCAGAAATTGAAAATGTGGGAGGATCATGGATTATTTTATTAAAATAAAAAGGTTCTAATTTATCTAAAACTTCTACAGCATTGCCCAATATTATAGTTATTTTCTCTAACCATTTGGACCATGGATTGTATTCAGCATAATTTAAAATAGCAGGATCTTTTTCTATTGAAACAATTTTTTTGACTTTTTTAAAAAACGCATGAATAGCAGTATATCCTAAACCAGTCCCAATATCCAAAACTTTATCGTACGATTTTAATTTTAAAGCTTCAACTTTTTTTCTTGCATCATCCCAAGGCAGAATATCTTTTATTCTATGCATATGAATTCCATTAATTTCAATTGTTGGGGCATGTAATCCTACGCTCCTCATTTTATAAAAATTCCTTCCTCTGAAACCTGCTAATGCATATATTTTCCCTTTTTCAAGAACGTAAATGAAATTATCCTTGCCATATAAAGCTATATCTTCTATTGAAGCAAACGGCAAGGCTAAGTTTTCATTTATCCAGACAATGCTATTAAAATATTTTAAGGTGGTAAAAGTTAAGCCTAAATCTAAAGACGCCTTAAATTCTTTTTCTCCTCTTTTTATATGATTAATAATTTCATTCGCTATATTTTTCGTCAAAAGGGGTAAATTTTTGTAACGATAAAGATAGATTTTTACAGACATTTATAAAATTACATTTGTTTGGCATAGAAATCTATTCTTATTTTATATTTAAAGGGCGCATATTCATTAACTACTCTAGTTTTTAATATCGAAAAAGAGAAATTGTTCTCTCTACAGTATTTTGTTATTATTTCTATTGCTTCATCATATAACATATTTTCCTTTCCAACATGATAAAAATGAATTATACCTCCGGTTTTCTTTATACAATTCAATGCTAATGAAAGATATTCATGTGCCCCTAATGGTAATGTCATCAATACCCTATCTGCAAAATTATAATATTGAGGACATACTTCTTTCACATCGCCTAATATAGGAATAATTTTTTCCTCAAGTTTGTTTAATTTTATAGTTTCTAACATATACTTGTAAGCCACTTCATTTTTTTCTATTGCTATGATTTTTTTAACATTTGGTTGATATTTACAAATTGCAACTGCATAAGGAGCAACACCTGCAAACATATACAAAATTTCCTCATTTACATTTACAGATTTTGCAATATCGATTCTATCAAAGGAATCTTTGGAGGAAAAATAAACTCGAAGAGGATCCACTTTTATATAGTAACCATATTCTTTATGAATGACTTCAGTAGAGTTTCCATATAATAAAGAATAGTCAAATAATCTATACTCACCTTTTCTTTCACTTTCTTTTTTAATTATCGCCTTTACATTTTTATGTAAAGAAATTAATGCTTTAATAATTTCATTTTCATAGCTTTTAAGCGGTTCAGGAATTTGAATTATTATAACAGATCCTTGTCTTGAACCAATTATTTCATAACTGGTCGGTATAAACTCTAGTAACTCGAAAGGAATTATATTTTGCAATAATGTTTTCAACGATTTCTTATTTTTTAACATTTGAAAAGTTGCTCGTCTGAGCTTAAAATTACCTTTATTACTTTATTCCAGTTGAAATTCCAAGTTAAATTATTAGACTTTGCAGAAAAAATTTGTGTACCGCCCTTTTTACCAGCTAAAGATATTACATCATGTGTCAATGTTGGTCCTATCTTCATAGTTTTTCCAGTGGAAATAAAGGGGTTTAAATAATAAAAGTAGCGGGGGGTGGATTCGAACCACCGACCTCCGGGTTATGAGCCCGGCGGAATAACCTGGCTTTCCCACCCCGCTATCAATTTATTTTATGAGCAAAAATATTATAAAAACCTTTTCGTGAAAATTCATAACAAGAACCAAAAATCATGAAAATTATTTCCATACTAAAGGAAATTATCTGAGAAAATTATAGTCTTCATCTCATTATGACCCTTACTGTGCCATCTTAACTTACTTATTCTTACTTTAATTTTGACAGGTCCTTTTACCAAAACAGTTAATACATAGAAATTTTAAGTACAAAAAATTAACGATATAAAAAGCAGTTTACGAATAGATGGCCGTCGACGGCCATCATTCTACTTTATATTTTTAAAATAGGCTTGGAAAAAAAATTTTTTTTACCTGTCTGTTATGTACTTTTTAGTTTTCCTAATATATTTGAAGCAGAATAATTTAACCAGTATTAATTTTTAATTTTAATTAAGAATTTTCAAAATATTAAAATGAAATATATAACCATTCGATAGTCAGCGTCGGGCCATCAATAAAGAAAAATTTCTCCGATGTAAAATAACACCCCTTTATTTCTACTGGATATATATTTATTAGAAAACCATCACTGAAATTTTTTCTTTAATAATTCAGCATATAAGAAAGTTCTTCCCTTTTATTTTATCTTTTTTATTTAGGAAATAGTATAATGATGTTTCAAGAAATAAAAGAAGAAGAGCCTAACTTCGGGAAAAGTTTTCTTTAAATTAAGTAATAAAAAATGACTTTGATGGCCCGCCGACGGCCATCAAAAATATTATCCAGTAGAAATAAAGGGGTCATTTGATATTTTCATTAACTTTTTTTATTTCTTCTTCTAAAATTTGTAATCCTTTGAAAATCAATTTTTCTTCCAAATTTAACGGTGGAGCGATTCTTATCACAGATAAACCTCCGCTTATTAATAGTAAACCTTTTTTCCAGCATCTTATTAATACTTCATTAGTCTCATCTTTTGCAGGTATTTTAGTTTTTCTATTTTTCACCAACTCAACACCTATCATGAATCCTTTTCCTCTAACATCGCCTATTATTTCATATTTTTCTTGCATTTCCTGCAAGTATTTTTTAATTTCCACTCCTAATTTTTCTACCCTTTCTAGCAATTTTTCTTTCTTTATTACATTAATTGTTGCAATAGCAGCTTTACAAGCTATAGGATTACCACCAAAAGTTGTTGCATGTGCACCCTTTTCCCAGACCATAATATTGGATCTTGCAGCAGTAACACCTAAAGGTAGGCCGCTTGCTACAGATTTTGCAATTGTAATGATATCGGATTCAATTCCAAAATGTTCCATTGCAAACCATTTTCCTGTACGACCCATACCTGTTTGAACTTCATCAGAAATTAAAAGAATGTTATAATCATCTGTAATTTTTTTTAGTCTTTTAAAATAATCTTCTGGTGCCCAAACAAACCCTCCTTCGCCTAACACAGGTTCAAATATGAATGCTGCAACTTCTTCTGGTGGAACATATTTTTCTAGAACCCATTCTTTCATAAAATCAATACAAGCAAAATTGCAAGAAGGATACTCCTGTTTAAATGGACATCGGTAACAGTATGGATAAGGTACATGATAAACTCCAGGCAATAAAGGGCTAAATTTTTTCCTATGAACCGGTTTAGAAGCGGTTAAACTTAAGGAGCCATAAGTCCTACCATGGAAACTGCCAATATATGCGATAAGGTTTTGCCTTCCTGTATAATATCTTGCAAGTTTAATCGCTGCTTCATTAGCTTCTGTCCCACTATTACAGTAATGAAATTTTATTCCTCCTTTAATTGGGATTATTTGTGATAATTCTTTTGATAATTCAAGAACTTCTTCATAGTAAAAATCAGTAATGCTGTAATGTATTAATTTTTCAGCCTGTTTTTTTATTTCTTGTATTACTTCGGGATGGTGCCCAATGTTTAAGCATAGAAGCCCTGAATTAAAATCGATGTACTCGTTTCCATCCACGTCAATAACTTTTGTGCCTACAACTCTTTCGACAAATAATGGGTAATATCTTGCATATGACTGAGAAATATAGTAATTGTCTAACTCGAGTAATTCTTTAGCTTTTTTACCGGGTGGTTCTTCTATAATCTTCGGTAAATCTTTATCGCCCATTTTATATAATAAATAAATTTCTTTAGTAAAATTAAAATGTATGGGACAAATTGTTACTGTAGATATAAAGCCTGTCGAGGGTGTAAATATAATTTTAGGGCAATCACATTTTATAAAAACAGTTGAAGATATTTACGAAGCAATAGTTAACATATCACCGTTTATAAAGTTTGGCATTGCTTTTTGCGAGTCATCAGGACCAAGATTAATAAGAAAGGATGGGAATGATGAAGAACTAGTAAATTTAGCTGTAGAATATGCAAAGAAAATAGGAGCGGGCCATCTATTTATAGTATGTATCAAACAAGGATACCCTATAAATATACTTAACGCAATAAAAATGGTTCCAGAAGTTGTAAATATTTATTGTGCTACAGCCAATCCTGTTAAAGTTATTATATATGAAGAGGGAGAACAACGTGGTGTATTAGGTGTCTGTGATGGTTATACTCCACTTGGCGTGGAGGATGAAGATAAAGCTAAAGAGAGGATACAATTCTTAAGGAAGATAGGATACAAGAAGGGGTAATAAATAATTGATTAGTGAAGCAGTAATAAAAACAAATAAGGGTAAACCTTTACCGTAAATTATAAATTCTGAAGAAATCTTTACATATTTCGGATATAATTCTCCTAATATTTTTAAAGGAGGAGTAGCAAATAATTTAAATTCTGCTTTTGTTTCAGAAGTATTTTTTATCGCGTCTTCAATTGCAAGGATTATTCTATCTACAATTTCTTTTATTATTTTCTTATTATGTCCTAAAGGATAATATCCTTCTTCACCTTGGAATCTTGCAGTTAACACGTGGGTATCTGTTGAGCAAACTTCAAAAAAGATCTTACAATTAAACTTTTTTGAATAGTTTAGAATTTCATTATAAAGTATATTTCTAAATTCATTTGTTATGTTATTAGCATCAATCAATATTAGTACATTGGCGAAATTATCTGCTTTAAAAACTATTATACGACCGTTACCGTAACCTATTTCATTATTTTCTATTTTTTTGAAGCTTATATCTGAAATACCTACTTTAACTTTTTCTTTGTTACTATTGCTCAATTTATATAATAATTCTCGTATACCGTGAATTAATTGTTCATAGATATTAGTTTCATTTGTTACATTCTTCGAATAATAATTATGGGCATCAATAATTATTGGGGGGTTGTAACCTAAGTCATTTGTTATTTTAATAACATCTTTGACTATTTCAGGATCTATATCATCTATTCCTTCTTTTATTGGTGAGATAATTAATATTGGTGTTTCGTTAAGTAAAAATCCCTCTATTTGTATACTATCTTTTTTGACGCTTATCATTTCTGTTGAATATAGTTCATCTTCTTTAGTTTGTTGTAATTGTTGCAGTAAGCTAATTAGATATCTTTTTTCTTCATAATCCACTAAATCTTCCTTATGAGTTGAAGGACCATGAAAAGGAAAGTATAATATATCTGTTTTACTAAGTAATAAACTGGGAAGATCAGAACTTCCTACTGTTAGCAAAGGTCCTGGGTGGATAGGTAATGAAAAAAATATTGCGGTTTTAGATGTGTTTTTAGATTTTAAAAATAGAAAAGGAATCACAAAAGACTTTATATTAAAGGCAGATTTTTTAAGAACGTTTTCAAAAAATCTGCTTTCTTTATTTAACCATGTCAATATAAAATTTCTAAAATGCGATAAAGGATTCAGATCGTATTTTATTTCTCCTTTTATTTTAATACGATATAAATAGACTAGAACAATTATAAAAATTATTATATAAGTGAAAAAATCCAAAATTAAATGATTATAATACCAAATATCATCCAAAGAATTTTTTAATAAATTATATATGTATATAAAAATTAATGAAAAAAAATTACCAATCAAAAATAAAATTTTTATATTAATTGTTGAGATAAAAAAAAGTGCAATGTTTGATAAAACTAAAAAGGAAGTTGCAATCGCATTAGCTATATATAAATATTGATAACCTAAAAGAATATATGTTACAATAGCTAAAAAAATACCAGTAAAGTTAAATAACACTATTCCGCTTAACCTTTTCCATGTTAAATATTTATCTTTTTGTTTAAAAACAAAGATTAAAAAGAATAATAAAAATATACTATAAAAATAAAAAAAGATATTCTGTGGCTTATTAAAATAAATAATTAAAAGTAGAGCTAAATTAAAAATTGCTAGTATTGGAAGAATGAATTTATAGGATGGTAAATTCCAAAGTTCCTTATAATACTCGACTAAATTTTTTTCCTTAAACATTAAGCTATATCCTAATTATTCCTGCATTAAGTAAAATTACCATTGAAATAAGAAGAATACTTAATAGTATGACTAAAGCAGGATTTATTTTAACTTTAGAAATATCTTCTTCATAATAAGTTATTAAACCAGCTGAACTTATTGGCATAGCTTCTTTTTTCTTTCTACTTTTGGACATAATATTATAATTTCAACTTACGTATTTATAAAAATTTATCCAATTTTTCATAGGCGTCGTAGTCTTTAAAATATCCTTCCACAAAACGAATTACTGGCCTTCGAATTTTCTTTATGTACGGAAATAAATTAAACGTCTGAGTTTGCTTCTCTATTTCTTTTATATAAGGTATAAGAGGGCCTTTATTCCATTTATATCTTAATTTCTTTCTACATTTTTTGCAACGAGTAAAAACAGGCATTCTTGTATATTCTTTGTCACAATTTTCGCATTTTAATCCTATACGAACATTGGCTATTGCTTTTTCTATTATTTGGTTTAGTAAAGTTAATTTTATACTATATAAAGCTAGTTCTCTAAATTGTGCTTCTGTGTTTTCTTCAAATGGAATATCTAGTTTTAAATCGGTTTTACTTATTTGTTCGCTTTTATTTTCATTTAGGACCAAAAATACCGGAACTTGGGTGTTTTCAGAATAAAATTTTGAATAATTTAATAAAAAATCTTCAAGTAAATAGATATGAATTTTATTATTGGGGTTTAAATGAGGGGTCACTTTAGCGTATAGCTTTGGGTGAATTATTGCAAAGTCATTTTCTGAAGAACCTTTTATTTTAACTAAATAATAAAGTAAATTATCTTGTACTGTAATTAGCAATAAAAATGGTTCGTCTTTCCTTTTAATATTTTGTTTATAAATTTCTCTTTTTAACTCTAAAATATATTCTCTAATGCTTTTTAATTTTCCCAATACATGATTTGGTAGTATTATTTCATCTTCTTCGATAATTTTTTCATTTAAAGATGTGGCAACATTAACAGTTATTTTACACGCACCGGTTGAATCAACTTTGAGACCGTATTTATTTCTAATATAACCCTTCGCTAAATTTTCAAGAAGATATAATTCTTTTTTGTAGTTTGAATTGATTAGCAATTCCAATATTTTTTCTTTTTCTATGTTTAATCTTTTAGAATAATCATTTAGTTCGTGTTGCAAATTTATTTTCACATAATATAAAGTATGGATTCTTCCTCCACATACAAGACATTTATTATCGATTCCTATTCTAGTATTCTTACATTCGACGCATATTGCAATTATTCGTTTTTCACGATTACAAATATTACAATGATTTGAATTATCAATATCAAAACATTTTTCGCAACGGAAAAGGTAGGAAGGATGAATTAATATGGCCTTCTCATCTTTGTATAATTTGCTAGGTACAAGAAAAGTAAATTCTTCTTCGCTATTCAATGTTTTTTTAAACAAAAATATTTTATATTGTTTTGAAGTCTCTTTATTAATATTGCCTACTTTAGGTAAAATAGGTAACAACTTATTATTTTTTATATCCCATCCTGCAAAATTTGTCTTAGAGAAATTTTTATAAAGTTTCGGATCAAGTATTACTGTCTCGAGATCTTCAATTTGGTTAATTTGTGCAATATTATTTTGCATTGGTATTCTTAATAAAAATATAATATTTTCTTTTTCTTTATAAAAATTTAAATTATTTAATAAATATAAATATTTATTGATAATTATATTTAACCATTCAAATTCATTGTAGCTACTAATTATTTTAATAATTTCATCATAATAAAAACTAAACGAGTTTATTATAAGCAGAATTATTTCAGGAATTAACGATTGCCTACTATTTTTATCAATTATTTCTATATTATATCTTCTATATATTATCTCTACCAATTCCTTAATAGCTTGATAATGTTTTATCTCCTTGAAATTACATTTCGTTATTATATAATTGATTATGCTTTCCAAAGAAGGTTTTAAGTTAAAGTCAGAAGCATTTAAAATTGATTTATAAAGTGTAGCCAAAACCCATGTTAAAAAAGTAATAAAAGGATATGCTTCAACTTTTTCTTTATCGATGATAAGTACTAAATGATTTCCTTTATCTATATCTTCCTGATAAACATTATTAATCATCTCAAAAGGTATCTTGGATTTAAACTCTAATAAGTAAAATAATGCTAACTGCAATCCGTATGTTAAATTTTCTTCAAAATTTTTACTAATAACTATACGTTTTAGTGCAAAATCTGCTAATATTTGTTTTGCCACAAGAAATTTATTCGTTTTATATATTTGCTCAAGTAATCTAATTCGTTGAGCTATTTCATTATTGTTAAAAATAATTGAAGGTAAATTTTCTATTTCAGTTTCGGATATAAAAAATATTCCATGTTCAAAAGGTTCTTTGCCTATTTCTTTTGTTTCACCCCAAATCTCCCAAAATTTTTTAATCATAACATTAAACTTCCAAATAAACTAAAGATTATTGGATAAATAAAGTTATCATTTAAAGAAATCGGTATACTATCTAATAGATAAAGTAATAAACTTGCTAAAACTGCAAATGGAATATTATTAAATAATGACAAAGCTATTACTAGTGTAACTAATCCTCCTATACTTGTTCCAATAACACTTTTTGATTGGTTATAAGGGTGGCGTATTTTATTAAAAAAGATCCCAGTTAAGGTTATTAACGGATCCACATAAGCTGCTATAAGCATTGCAAAAACTACTGGAGAAACTACTGGAGATCTAGAATCAAATAGCAATATTGCAACTAAAACCCCTGCAAAAAAATAGGTATGGGCTCCTATCGATGTAGTTTCGTAACTTCTTGCTAACACTTCATTAATTCGTTTAACAGGATTTATAAAATATAGACGGATCCTTATCACATCTGATATTATAGCAAGAAATAATAATGAAGAGAATAAAATAAGACTTGCAAATTTACCAAAATTTATATAAAATAATATAAGAAATGTTCCTAAAGTAATATGTAAAGTTTTTCTATAAATTTCATTCTTCAGTAATCGTACTTTTATCTTTTTATCTCGAAGAGATGGCTTCATTAATTAAAGTTAATTTTTTAAATAATGTTTCATTATCAAATTTATTTTTTTCTAAAAGAGTTCCTGTGACTATTATATTAGCTCCACTTTGAGCTGCTCGCTTAGCATCCTCTGGGGTTTTTATCCCACCGCCAATTATTAAGGGTATATTAATGTTCTCTCTTACAACTTTTATAGTGTCACTTGGAATAGGACGTTTTACACCTGAACCTCCTTCAATATATACAAATTTCATTCCCAACATCTCAGCTGCCATTGCATATGCAGCAATAATATAAGAGTACTTATACGGTATAGGTCTTGCCCATCCTATATATGAAACTGCTCCTCCTTCGCCAGCTATAATGTAACCTACAGGTATAGTTTCTAATTGATATTTTTTAATTATCGGCGCTGCTTGCATTTGGGCCTCAATTAAATAATATGGGTTTTGTGTGTTAAGAAGAGACATAAAGAATATCGCATCAGCATTTTTACAAATCGCAGATAAATTATTTGGAAATATAATTACTGGTAAACTGCAGCCTTGTTTGATTTCATATATTACGTTTTCCATTAATTTTTCCGTTATTCCTGTAGATCCTCCTACAAGGATGGCCTTACTTCCGCTTTTTTCAATAATTTGACATGTTTCTTTTAATTTGCTAAAGCTCACTTTTTCAGGATCAAGTAGTACTAAATGAATGCATTTTTCTTTCTCTATGAGTTTAACCAAATATTCAAATACAGATTTATTTTTCAACCAAGTTCACCCTTATAATATAAATCAATAAATTCGTTATATGCATCTATAGGCTCTTCACTAAATTTTAGTTTTACTACTCCAGCTAAGTTACACACTGCACAAAATACATCTGCTTTGTTTTCTTCTTTTTTAATTTTTATAAATATTGAAGCTTTTCCGCATTTAGGACATGTAAATATTTTAGGTATTTTCCTAATTACTTTTTTTACTATCTTACGTCTTTTTCTTCTCCCCATTATTTTTCTTCTTCTTTTCTTAGTAATATATATATAATTATCATGAATAACGAGATAGGTATCAAGGAATAATAAAGATATGTTAAGAGAGTATCTATGCTCATAATTAATATTTAAGGGCTCTCTTTATTATAAATTTTCTAATAAAATTTTTTTTATTAAATCCCTCACAGTTACCCTATTCTTTGCAAGCTGATGAGTATTTAGCATGGAACAAGCTAAAATATGATAACAAGGTTTAATTTTATATTCTCTTGCTATCGAAGAAGAAAAACCATAACATGTACAAGATATATTCTTGAATACATAATAATCTCCTTTTTGACCTTTTATATGAAATAGGTTTTTAGAAGAAATAGGATTTTCTAACATAATTATCTTGTTTCCTTTTATTAAATCCAACGCTTTCCTTATTTTTTTAACTTCTAATTTTTCTTTATAGTAATATCGCTTTAAGTATCTCTTGATTTTTAATTTCAACGATGTATAATTCATAATGGGACTGCCAGGATTTGAACCTGGGTCACTAGGACCCGAGCCTAGCAGTCTACCAAGCTAGCCTACAGTCCCAATAAATATTTTTTCTAATTTGATAAATAAGCTTAAAGTTTAAATTTTCTCTTATAGAAAATTGTTATGAATAATTTTCTTACTGTAATTTTTAACCCAGTCAGATACGAAATATTAAAACTTTTAAATAATAAACCCTTGAATCTAAAAGATATTATTGATGAACTTCGTTTAGATTATGCTAAAGCCTCCTTGATATTGTACCATTTAAGGATCTTACAAAAAAGTGGGCTTATTGAAAAATTAGATAAGAAAAAATATATGTTAACTTCTAGTGCTAAATCATTACTAAGATATCTTTCATTATTAGAAACAGCCCCAACAATCTTAAATGAAGATATTTACATATTAAAAACAACTCCGCCATTTGAAGTTATTAGTTTTTCTGAATTTTTAAACTCTATAGATAAGAATAAATTAGTACAAGATGTGTGCACAGAAATATTTTTCTCTAAAATAAAAGAGTTATTGCTAAATAATTCGAAACGAATAATTAGCGAAGATATGTTGTTTTTTTTATTGAAGTATTATACTTCGAATAACTTACTTGCTATTAATGCGTTAGATACTTTAATTTTAAAATATGAGAAGCTTGAAGAATTTTTGATAAATAAAAATGAAAATGGTTTGTTGCAAAATAATAATCTTATCGAAAGTTTAACATTACAATATATCTTTAATAGGATTATCAATGAAATGGGTATTCGTGGAGATCTGTTTAAATTTGTTAATATTCCTAATTTAAGTCACTTTATTAGCGGTATTCTTTGCTTGCATTATCCACTTTTTATTAATTCCCTAGAAGGTATTCATTTAAACGCAAATGAGATTATTCAATTAATTCTCTTAAAAAGCAATTTAGATTATAAAGATCTGAATATTTTAATTTCTTTTAACGGGGAGAATAATTATGAAAGCTTACTTAACAGTATTTTTACATTGATGCAACTAATTGTAGAATATTTAAGAAAACAAAATGTAACGCTTTTCTTTTCACTGAATTATGATATAAACAGTAAATTATTGCTTAAGTTAATTGAGTTTTTTACATTTTCTTTTAATGAAAAACTTATTTACCCTAACCTCTTCTATATTAAAGTTTCTCATATTAACAATGAAAGTCTTAAAAATTTGTCTCTTTTTAGTAATTTGTTTACTGCGTATCCATATTTACGAATAACAATATTTAAAGAACATTCTAGGTGTTTTTCACTAACATCTTATGGTCTTTTAAATGAAAATTCTAACAATATTTGGGGCATACCTACAATAGCCACACTTAATCTGGTAAATGTTGCATCTTTTAATAATTATAACGAAGATAAAATATTTTCTTATTTAATAGATTTAATTGATAATATATATAAAATATTTAAATATAAAAATAATTTATTAAATAAGCTATCAAATTATTATAATGGATTGTTTAAAAATAAACCATACGATTTTTCTAATTATTATTTAAATTTATATGGCTTTTATGAATCTATTCAGTTAATAACTAATAAGTCTTTTTTCAATGATGATTCAGCTTTTAATTTAGCCAATAAATTTTTAAGAAATATTATAGAGATTTTAAAGGAGGAAAATTTGAAAAATGATTTTCAGGTAAAACTTTCACTAGTAAACGATACAATCTCCTTTAAGAATAAACCATTTAATCCAGATTTTTTAAGGAAGAGTAAAAAAATATTACGGGATATTAAATTACATGGTCTTTCTTCTAGCTTAACTCCTGATTGGTTTTCTTTTGGTAATTTAAAGGAAAAAATAAAAAATGAGCTAAGACTGCTTAAATATTTTGAAGGAGGTTTTATCATTAATTTGCCAGTAGATTTTAATTATATAAAAATGGATGAAATTATTCTAATAGCTAAGGAAATTTTGTTAAACTCGCCACTAAAACATTTGGTGTTAGATATATATTCTATTTTTACTTTTTGTAACGATTGTAAAACTTTTTTTCATGAATACCATTTAAAGTGTCCAAATTGTAAAAATTTTAACTTAAAATATTTGTCGATGCGTGATAATCAATTAAGATTTTTTAACTATAGTGAAGCATTTTTATTAATTAAAAAACATTATTACTCTACTTAATTTATCCTCCATGTACAAAAGAAAAAATTGTTAATTCGGAATTTCTTTTTATCTTCATATTTTCATTACCTCTTGCAGGATAAATTTTATTTTCATAAGAAATTAATATGTCAGGAGAGATTTGTGTTAATAAAGGGTTAAATATTCTTTTAAGGAATTCTTCATTATTATTCAGCTTAGTAAGCTGTCTAAGTAAGTCAAATAAAGAAATCTCTTCTGAAGAAATTTGGAGCTCTAATTCTTCTTTTTTAGCTAAACCTTTTAATACGCCAAGTAATTTAACTTTAATTCTTCCAATTTCTTCATTCGAATATGATGCCTGCATATTCTGTAACTATAGTATTTTCTATCGTAAAAGGAGGAAATAAAATTTTTGAACGCTTATTTTTTATTATAGAATAAAATTTGTTTGAAGCTTCATTTTCTGACAATTTTAGTATTTCTAAAGGAATATTCAAATAAAATACTTTAATGGGGAAAATGTGCCTTGTTGATTTAGCTGGATATAATTTTTTAAGTTCTCTAACTTTAATAACCTCAGGTTTGGTAATTCTTTTACCACCAAACAGAATTACATTTGTATTCCTTTTTTTAACCTCTTTTACGGCTTCTTTTTCTGTAATATATTCTATCTTAATTTCCTCATTTTTGAAAATCTTTTCCAAAGATTTTATTAAAGAATTATTTGTATTAATGTCCGGATTTTCTAAATATATTAATGTTGGAGGCTCTAGTGGCAACCATACGAATAAATCTTGGATTATTTTATCATATAATAATGATTCCTCATCTCTCAGTATTTTATAATTATATTTTTTAAAAATTTCGAAGATTTTGTTTTTAAGAGTATAAGGATTTTTTGGGTAACTTTTCCTTATCCATTTTTCAACTTGAATTCTTTCATTATTATAATCTACTAAAGTAACGGGTATAAATTTACAATCTAATTCTTTTAATAAAAAAAATCGGTGCATACCATCTAGAATAATTAAACTGTTTTTATCTACGATGATCGGATGATAAAGTATTCCTTTTTCTTCAGTTTCTTTAAGCATTTCATTTAAAATTTTTTCGTCTATTTCTTCATGCGGATATAATTCCTCTATTTTCAATATGGTCAACTCAATCTCAAAATCATTGTAATTTATTTTACATTGCAGATTGTTTGATCCCATTTATTCTTCTTCTTTCTTCTTTTTGGTTTGTTGTTTAATAATTCTTGTAATGTATCCTGCAACCTGATTTCTTTCTTTTTTTGATAACTTTAGCTCTTGCATTCCTTTAATTTGTAACTTGTTATGCTCAAAATTAACTGTAAATAAATTAGGAAATTTTTCTAATAATGTCCTAGCTATTCTTTTCACTTTCTTATTTTTAACTTTTCCCATTTTACTTCTTATGTTTATTTACTAAGATTAATAATTTATTTTATTATTCATTTTCCACATACCGATAAAAGTTAAATAGTGGCTCTAATAATATAATAAAATGTATTAACAATGGCGATGACAACACCTTCTGGTGTAGTTCCGGTTTTAATATTGAAGGAAGGCACACAACGAGCTACAGGTTATGAGGCATTAAGGGCTAATATAGCAGCAGCAAAGGCCATAGCTGAAACAGTTAAAACTTCATTAGGACCAAGAGGCATGGATAAAATGCTTGTTGATAGTATAGGTGATATAACAATAACAAATGACGGAGCTACCATACTTAAGGAAATAGAAGTTCAGCATCCTACAGCCAAATTATTAGTTCAAATATCTAAAACTGTCGACGATGAAGTCGGGGATGGGACAACTTCAGCTGTAATGATTGCAGGTGAACTTTTAAAAGAAGCTGAACAATTAATTGATAAAAATGTCCATCCGACAGTAATAGTCAGTGGTTATAAAAAGGCTTTATTCAAGGCAAAAGAACTCCTTGAGCAATTTTCTATTCCTGTTAACATAGAAAATGATGAGATTTTAAAGAAAGTTTGCTTGACTTCAATACATGGTAAAGCAGTGGGGGCTGTGAGAGAGTACCTAGCAGATATATGCGTTAAAGCTGTTAAATCCATTGTAGAAGAAAGAGATGGTAAAAAATTCGTAGATTTAGACAGGATACAGATTATAAAGAAACAAGGCGGTAGCTTATATGATACTAAATTAATTAACGGTATCATCATCGATAAAGAAGTTGTGCATCCGGGCATGCCTAAGAGAATAGAAAATGCTAAAATAGTCCTTTTAGATGCACCTCTGGAAATTGAAAAGACAGAAATAGATGCAGAAATACGAATTTCTGATCCATCACAATTAAAAGCTTTCTTGGCTGAAGAAGAAAAAATGTTAAGAAATATGGTAGAAAAAATTAAGTCTGTAGGAGCTAATGTCGTTATATGTCAAAAAGGAATTGACGATATAGCACAGCATTATTTAGCTAAAGAAAAAATTTTAGCGGTCCGCAGAGTTAAAAAATCCGATATGGATAAATTAGCTCTAGCTACAGGAGCTAGAATTATTACAAATATTGACGATCTAAGTGTTGAAGATGTAGGTGAAGCACAATTAGTTGAGGAAAGGAAAGTAGGTGAAGATAAGATGGTATTTATTGAAGGATGCAAGAACCCAAAGGCTGTAAGCATACTTATCAGAGGAGGATTAGAAAGATTGGTAGACGAGGCTGAGAGATCAATTAGAGATGGTTTAAGTACCGTGGCAGATGTAATAAAATATCCTAAAATCTGTATTGGAGGCGGGGCTGTAGAAATAGAATTAGCTAAACATATAAGAGAATTTGCAAAAATGGTGGGAGGAAAAGAGCAATTGGCTATAGAAGCTTTTGCAAACGCTCTTGAAATTATTCCTAAAACATTAGCTGAAAATGCAGGTGCGGATGTAATTGATATTATAACTGAATTAAGGGCGTATCATGCAAAAGGAGACGGCTATGTATATGGAATAGATGGAATAAACGGAAAGGTGGCCAATCTCTATGAGCAATCTGTTTTTGACCCATTAATAGTTAAATTACAAACTTTAACAGCAGCGACCGAAGCAGCTTCTACAATTTTAAGAATAGACGAAATTGTTGCAGCCTCTAAAATAAGTAAAGAAGCTCCGCCAAAACCACCAAAAGAAGAAGAAAAAGAAGGCAGTAGTGACTAAAATTTTAGTTACAGGAACGCCTTCAACAGGAAAAAGTTCTTTTGCTTTAAAACTTTCTTTATTTTTTTACTTTAATTATTTCAATATAAACACATTAGCCTTTTATTTTCATTCATATAAATACTATGATAAAAAAAGGAACAGTCAAGTATTAGATTTGAACAAATTAAATTATTTAATAAGCAAATTGATGCACTTGGTACCTGATATCATTTTTGATTCTCATATTTTAGATTGTTTTACCGAACAATTGGATTATGTAATAATTCTTAGATATGATCCACTTAAATTGGTACACAGACTTAAACTAAAAGGATATTCTGAAAGAAAAATAAAAGAAAATGTTGAAGCAGAATTTTTAGGGGTAATATCTAACGAATGCTTTTTAAAATTTAAAAAATCAAAAATATTAGAAATCGATGTATCTCAAACAAATAAAATCTTTCCTGATATAATTAAAACAATTAAAGCTAACGCTAACTTTAAAAAATATAAAAAAATAAATTGGCTAAGGATTTATGAGACTAACAATAGATTAACAGAGTTCATCAATTTTCAACTTTCAGCATCAAAATAGATGATTTCTTCATCATACTTGGATGTTTTTATCTTTAAAGCTTCATCTTGGTTTGGTTTAAGAATATAAATTAAATTTTGTAGATCGGTGATTAAAATATCATCTTCTTCCATTAATTTCAATTTATTTGTTAACTCATTTAAAATTTTAGAACTTAAAATTTTTTTAAATATGGAAAATTCTGTATCTATTGAATTTTTTGTTAAAATAATATAGTTAAAATAATTATAAAATAATTTAAAAACCTCATTATTTAAATTTTCAAGTAGAATGATAACAGGTATTTTAAGATTAATTATATCTCCGATTTTTTTTAATAACTTTTCTTTTAAATCTATATCTGGCATGTTATAAATATAAGCAGGCGAATTTAAAAATAAAATATAGTTATTTTCTTTTTTGTAATTAATTAATAAAGTTTCTAAAATTAACATTTGTACTAAGATTTTTAATGAGCTATCTTTCCAATAATGTAATGATAATAAAATATCATTAATTGATTCATTTACTGCAGTAAAATCTATTTCTAATTCCGATAATAATTCGTCGTTTAATATTTTTTCGATCTTTTTTATTATGGTGTTTCTTACCTCATTTTCATATGTGGTTGTCAAAACTACGCTGGCCATCACACTTTTAATATCTTTTAATTTAACTCTTTCAACGTACTTTTCTAATATTTTATTTAGAACCATTTTCTTTAAAACGTTCGCTTCAGCCATATTAAGGTCGCAAATCAGTATCATTATATTAGTTATTAAATTTAAGAGAAAATCTTTATTGGAGACCTGGGATAAAAAATTTTCTAATGTATTTTTAGTGTAGTATTTATTCAAAAAACGTTCTTCTTTCAATATTTCATTATTCCAATCAATTAAAATTATATTAAAATTTTTCTCTTTCAATTTATTAAAAAAATAATAAATAAAATAAGGCATTAAATTACAATCTTTTATTATTAAAATAGCTTTATTATTAATATTCAAAAAAAATTTTTCCAAAGTAAATTTATTATAGCCGATATCTATTTGTGAATTATTAGCATAATATTCTTTGTATATTCTTTTATTGAAAATAATTTTTTGTATTAAATAAAATTTTAATTTTTCTATATTTTTATTATGTATCATTTAAAAATTATATAAATAGAATAATATGTTATCAATTTTTTCTTTTTTAACATTACTTATCTCACATCCAAAAATTAATTTAATATAGAAAATTATATTGTTAAAAATATTTCTTATATCTTTATCTTTCTTTAGCAGACTTTTTTTACAAATCAGTATGAATAACTCTGTTTCAATTGTATTTTTTAAGTAATTTAGGGGAACTAAAATTATAGCTGTTGTTCTTGTAGCTTCAAGATACTTCACAAGTTCTTGAAAAATTTCATCTTTAAAGTCTAACTCAGTTTTTGGCTCTAGTTTAAGTAATGAATAAAAGAATTTGAAAATGCCTTTTCTTTTTCTATGAATGATGGGAGAAAAAGAATCTTGGCTATTTAGTTTTATCATACAATTCCAATCCTTCTTGCTATTTCAGTTAATATATCGTTTATTTGTTTTAAGAAATCATTAAAGGAATTTGTTGCATTGCTTGAAACAGAACTAAAATAGCTTTGTACACCCATCAAAATTCCTGCAACTATGCTTAATATTATTGTAAAAGCAACTGCTGCAATTCCTAGCAAAAGTCCTTCTTCTACTAAAGGAGATCCTCTTTTGTTTTTTAATATCTTTTTCATGAAATATTTTAGCAAAAAGGTATAAAAATTACCAAACAAATAAATAGAGGTTCTTTATTCATAACAGAAAGACTGTTCTTCGCAATACTCAAGAATATAACGTGATTAAAAGATTTTTTTAATTAAGTTATGAAAGGTTAAACAATGTAAATATAATTATTTGGAACAGCCAGTATATACTAAAGGTGAGCAACAATTGGGTTATTACCTTATTTTTTTCAGAAAATAACAATGAGGATATTAATACAAATGTTAAACATAACCCATTAAATAGAATAATATCACTTAAATTAGGTATAATTTTAAAATAGTATTGTTTGGAAAAAATGATTCCGTATTTAAAGAAATTAAGCAACCATGGGAATATTGAATATGTTAGTGCAAGCATAATATTTAAAATGGTTGTTTTCATGTATAACTGTTCTAAAAATTGTCTCAGCATTAAGAAGCTCTCGTTTATTTCATACAAATGATTAAAAATCTTTAATGCTTTATTTTTTTCTTTTTTAGGTAAATTCTCAATTTTTGAATAAAGCTCAAATATTTCAAATAATTCTGGTACTTGTCTGCTAGTAATTTTAAAAGATTTGCTTAATGGTATTCCCTTAAGTAAATTTTCATTTTCTTTTTTCAGTATTATACGGTATTGTGGATTTTTACGAACAAAATTATAGAAAGCCTTTTCGGATGACTCTAAATTATGTCTTGCTATTAAATATTCAATAATATGTTTGAGAATACGTATTTTGTTTTTTACCATTTTAGTTTTTTTCTTAAATTATTAATTTTCTTGATCAAAATCAAAATTAATGGCATAATTATTATTAATACTAAAAGATAATTAATTTTATAAAACATGCTACCTAATATTAATACTAAAGGAAGAATATAAATAATAACCATAAATATTGTTAAGTATAAATTAAATTGTTGAATATAATTAAGTATATAGTTTTTATTTTTTTCAATAATATTTATAAGTTTTTTATAATCTATTTTATTAGATAATTCAAAAATCTCTAACAGAGTTTTATAATCATAAAAATTATTTACTATTGCCACTAACTTTAATACCTTTAAAGGCATAATACCTTTCTCCTTAATTAAATTATCTCCTATTGTATAAAAATGGGGGATATTATACAATTGCTTAGTTAAAAATTTCCTTAATGAAATTAATAAAAATATTTTTATTAAAAATAAGTTGGAAACATCAAAATCTGCTAAACTGCTATATTTATTAAATAATTTAAATTTAAACATCTTTTATTTCTTCTTGAATATTTCTTATTTCATTTAATATTTTTTCGAACGTAGTTTTTTCTTCGTTAATTATACGATTTATGAATAGAAGATCTTTTAATGCGTCCATGTTGTGTAATAAATTGTATCTTCCTTTTCTATAGATTAGTTTTAGTTTAGGCCAGTTTCCATCCTCATTTAAACCATTCACTTCATAAACTTCGTTTAGACTTCTAATAATTTTTTTATCTTTTATCTCTTTTTTCATCCCCACTATAAAATTTATAGAAGTTATACTGCTTGGGTGAATTTTATATTGTAAAATCCACCTTTTTATCAATTCATGTGGTGAAGAAGAATGGCATGTCATTAAACCTTTTAAACCTGCATGAATAGCTTGAAACATTGCTAAAGTATGCTCTTTTGTTTGTATTTCTCCTAAAAAAATCCAATCAGGAGAACGATGGAGCATTTTAATTATCTCAACTTTCTTTTGTGAATATTTATTGGACACATCAATTGAACGCGTTTTTATGAATAATTTAAACTTTAAATTATTTGATGAATAAAGCTCATCGACATCCTCTAAGTATATTTTTCGCCAGCTCTCTTGTAAATATTGAGAGATAGCATGTGCAAATGTAGTTTTTCCACTATTCGGCTCTCCACAAATGACTATTACTGCTCGTTTTTTTAGACAATAAATAATGAATGCTGCTATATCTTTTCCAACGCTTCCCTTTTGAATTAAATCTTGTAGCGTTAACATATTTTTCTTAAATTTCCTTATATCAATAGCTGTACTTTCTGTAATAGGGTACGTATCAATAGCTATTCTTAATTTTACATTTGAATCTTGTAAGCTAACTTTTACTGATGGGTTTGAAGGAGTAATTTCTTCACCGGTAACTAAACTAAGGAATGTTTTAAATTTCTCTATGTCTGTAGATGATAAAAAGATGTTCGTAAAACATCTGCCATATTTTTCATGATCTAAATAAACCCAATCATTTTCTTTATCTAAATAGATTTCTTGTACGTTTTCATCAAGAATGGCAACAATTAAGCGAAGCAGATTATTACTATATAATGACATTTTGCTAAGAAGATTAAACTTAGTTTCAGGAAATCTTTTTCTATCTGTTATATTTACATAATAAATTATTTCGGAATTTTGGTTTTCAAGGATACTTATTGTATAGCCCATTTTGCTAATTATTTCCTTGAGTTTACATGTCATAACTAGATTCTCGTTCAATGTAACATCAGGTTCAAAGATTCTATTATAAATTTCTCTTTCACTATATTCCATTTCATATAATAAACATGCCTCTTCAAAAAGATTTAACTTTGATTTAGTAATAATTTTTTTTATTATTTTTTCTTTTATATCAGGATAAATTTCTATAATTTTTATGGGATTATAAAAGAAATAATCATAAATTTTTTCTTCAATTTTATGTTTTTTTATTAATATAAATTTCCTAATTTTATTATTAAAATAAAAAAAATTGTTAAGAATTTTTTTGAAAATATTTTCGTTATATATTTTCATTATTTTTAAATTTGTAAAAATAATATTACAATTAAAATTTTTATTTTCTTGTTTTATTAGTTCATGTAAACGTACTCTGCAACTTTCTTTTTCTTCTAACCCAAATTCTTCGTAAGGGCAAATAAAATTTATTGAATTATTTTTAATTAAAATTTTACAATTGTTACAACCTTTTATCATTCATTCTTTTAACTAGGAGTGGTAAATTTTCTTCCAATAAACGCAGAATGTTATTTGTTTTATTTTCTAATTCTGATACCCTTTTTTCTAAGCTCTCTTCTTTAGATTTATGGCTTTCTAATAAAGTTTTTAAGTTATTAACATCGAAACTTAAACTAATTATTTCTCTTTCTAAATAAGCTAAAAGTTCTTTTTCTTCATTCTCTTGAGGTTGAGTTTCTTTTGGTAGAAGTTTTGCAATTTTTTCCTCTTCTACCCCTATAAATTTTAGAATATCTTCAATATCTTTGTTGCTAATTTTCTTTTTAAGCAAAAAATTAACGAAATTAGGTAGATCTATTCTATATGGCATTTCCTTTTTTGGCAATATAAGATGCATTATCCATAATTGAATAATGCTTTAAATTACAAACACGTGCTATGTCTTTCAATGATAATACTGGTTTAACCTTTATGCTATTACTAATTTTTTTGTTAGCTAAGTAAATTAATGCAGCTGCTATAATATACGGATTCTTTCCCTGAAATTCTTTTTCGTCTATTGAATTAAGCATATTTAATGCTTCTTTTTTAACAGAAGAAATGAAAAATACGTTTGAGGAATTTATTTTTCTAACTCTTAATTTGTTATTTGTTATATCTGAGTTAGCTAACAATGTGCTATATCTTTCGATGTAGAGTTTTATTAGATCTTTAAGACTTAAAGAATTGTTAAGTATTTCTTTATTAATGAGGAATGCACACCATCCTATTTTGCTTTTGGTAACTCTATGACCGTATTTTTCAAACATTTTTGTTATTTCTGTCAAACTAATAACTTTATTTACCGTTTCAAGTCTAAGAATAAGGAAAAGACTTGCAGCTAATATTGTAGTATAGGTAAACTTTAAGGTTGAATTCTTTAATTCCTTTGCTGCTTTAGAAAATAATATTGCTGTATCTATAACATGTTTTTTACTTAAATTTAATTCTGAAGAAATTCTATTTAATGTATTTAGAAGTCTCCCATTAAGAACAGAAGATGCTTCAAATATCTTTATTTTTTCATCTATTCGCCTCATCGTTCTAAATTTTTCTTGTTCTTTTGGGGGTAAAGGTTTATTTAAAACATTTAAAAAAAGTCCAGAAGATGAATAATTAATTTTGCCACCTAAAGGTAATGTGGGAAATATTTTTTCTTCTTGTGTTTCGTTGTCTTCCAAATTTAGATAAGAATAAACCAATCCGCAATTTGGGCATACAATGCTATTTTCCTTAGTTCTAATTAATTCCACACTGCATTTTTCACACAATTTCTTCATCAATGATTTTTATGCATTTATTTTATAAGCTGCTGAGATACAAAAATTATAATCAGAGATTAAATTCTGTATTTTCCAGATTATTTTTCGTATATAGGGAGATAGCTGAAAGTGAAAAATTAATTAACTTTATTAATTAATAAATATGAATAAAATAACGTGAGTCTTCCTATTAGAACGAGATTTTCGTCTGAGCTTCAGAGTATAATTGATAAGGAAGCAGAAATTACCACAACCCAAGGTAAAAAATATGTAGGGAAAATTACTGTTATCGATCCTGAAAGTTTTAATATGATATTAAATGAGGCTAAAGACGAATTAGGTAATGTTTATCCTATAATTATATTACACGGGACAATCGTAGCTGAAATAAAATTACTAAGCAAATATATAGATCTTAAAAGCTTGGCAGAAAAACTTGAAAAATTTTTCCCGCGACTTGTTAGTTATGATGAAGTTTCTAAGGTCATAACTGTTGCTGATAAAGTTAGAATTCTACCTAACGGAACCGTTGAAGGGACTGGTCCAATAGCAGATAAAGTAAGAGCAATTTGTAGCGATTTTTTTAGAACTTCATAATAAATGAGTTTTGAAATAATAGATAAGTCGCTAGCAGCTAGGATAGGAAGAATATATACAGCAAAGGGCTTTCTAGAAGTACCAGCCTTATTACCCGTAATAAATGTAAACTTTGATCCTGAAATTATCGAATGGATAAAAAAGCTAGGGTACAAAGGAATTATAACAAATGCCTACCTTTTATGGAAAAAAATGAAAGGTAAGATTTTTGACATTCACGAATATTTATCTTTTCCTTATCCAATAATGACAGATTCAGGTGGATATCAAGTTTTAAAGTATGGAAGCATAAATTTCTCGCCCAAACAATCATTACTATATCAAATCAAAATAAAAAGTGACATTTGTGTTATTTTAGATATTCCTACAGGTTTAAGTAAAGATAGAGAAGTAGCTAAAAAAAGTGTAAATATAACTTTAAGAAGAGCCAAAATGGCTAAAAGGTATATTCAAACTTATAATTCATTATTTGTGGCTCCTATACAAGGCGGTTTAAATTACGATTTATTAAAATATTGTGCTAAAAAATTAAAAGAGTTAGATTATGATATTTATGCAATAGGCAGTCCTACTGGACTAATGGAAACTTACAATTATAAATCAGTTCTTAAAATGATTTTATTATCAAAAACTATTATTGGTCCTGCCAAACCTATGCATTTGTTTGGCGCAGGACATCCTATGTTTTTCCCGTTTATAATATCTATGGGAATAGATACTTTTGATTCTGCTGCATATGATCTTTATGCAAAAGACGATAGATATATAACCAGAACCCGTACATTCAGGATCCAAGAATTATCTGAGTTGCCATGTATTTGTGATGTTTGCAGGAAAATTTCTGTAAAAGAAATTTTAGAAATGAGTAAAAAGGAAAGAGAAAAGTTATTAGCCAAACATAATTTATATGTCTCGTTAGAAGAGATAAAAGCCATAAGAACATATATTAAAGAAGGTTCATTATGGAATTATTTGGAAGAAAAATCAAGAGTTCATCCTGCGTTATATGAAGCTTTTTTATTTTTAAAAAAACATATCAAATATTTAGAAAAATATAATCCTATTTCAAAAATTAACTTAAGGGGTTTATTTTTATTTGATGCTTTTTCCGCTATAAGACCTGAAATATTAACTTATTATGAAATGTTTATTAATAATTTTAAATTTAATGACAATTCGATTTTAATATTATTGCCATTTTTACATAGTAAACCATTTATAAGAACTAAAATTTCTAGGTTTTTAACTTCAAAATTAAGCGAGCTAGATGTCAACGTTAAAAAAACAATAAACTTAGTATATGTAGGCTTTCCTTTTATATTGATTCCCTACGAACTATCAGAAACGTATCCCTTAGCTCAATGGGAAGGGAGAGTTAAATCATTTAGGTTTAGAAGTATTATAAATAAAATATTATCAAAAATTCAAAATGCTTCCATTAGAAAGGCAGTTTTAATTGTTACATATGATTATAAATCATTATTTACTAAAATCGAAGATATTTTAATTAAGAATAATATTCCTATATTAACAATAAATCTTCAATCTCTTAATTTAAATAGTTTTGTTAATAATATATCAAAAATTTTGGATTTTATAATTAAATAATATTAAACTTATTTTTTAATATTTACATATAAAAGATTTTACTTTCTGGCTGCGTTTGTCTTGCTTTTTCAAATTGATCTAATAACATTAGTTCTTCTTTTCTTTCCTTAACTATATCTTTTTCAATTCTAGTGAGATCAATTGAAGGATCAAATTTTTCTTTTAAAATTTTTAAAGCAACAAGAGCTGCTCTTAGGTCATATTCATATACTCTTGCATAGGGCAAAATACATAACGCAGGAAACTCATGGATCTCAAAAATACTTAATAACAATGCCAATGGGCCTATTATTGATAATTTGTCTTCTAATGGTGGTGCAAATTTTTCATATTCTTTTGCATATTTACTAGTATAAGCAATCCTAATTTCACCATTTCCTTTTACTCTTTCCGCCAATCCTCCAAATAGAATTGCCATTTTAAAATTATTTTCCAAAATCCACTCAGCTATTTTAGTTATGTATCTATGCATAAATTTTAGATCAGGCATAGCTTCATTAAGAAGTATTATAAAATTGTTATATTCATAAATTTCGAATGGTAATCCTATTCTGTCTCCTTCCATTCGAATTACCATTGGCATCCTTGGTGTCGTTATGTATCCAACATAGCGTGACTTTTCTTGCAGTGTTAAATATTTTGAAACCAAATATCCCACGCCTCCTACTCCATGAAATCCCGTAATAAAAGTTTTGTCTTTAAAATCTATAGTTTCAAATATCTTAATTTCATTTTTTAGTTTCATCCTTGACATTATTTTCTTACATCCTATAAATATTTATTTATTAAGCTCCCTCTAGTTATTAAAATTGCGTTAAATCTAAATTTGTATAGTAGGTTGAATAAAACAAATATGGTAAATTTTAAATCTATGACATTTAAATTAAATGATAGGTTTTTAATTCTGTAAATCTTAATGTTTAAATAAATCATGGGAATTAAAGTTAAGATTTTAGGCAGCGGATTAGAAATAGGTAGAAATGCTATTGAAATTAAGTATAATAATAGCTCCTTACTATTAGATTATGGAATAAGTTTTAATGAACACGTTGATTTTCCATTAGCTCCAAATATAAAAAATGTAGAAGGTGTTATTATTTCTCACGCTCATCTAGATCATACAGGAGGTCTTCCTTTGATATATGGTTCCACCATAAAACCACCATTGTATATTAATAATTTATCTTTTGAATTGATGGAATTACTTTTGAATGACTTTTTAAAAATATCTAAAAATAAAGTACAATTTGATAATACAGTTATTAAAGAGATCAAATCTGAAGCTAAGTTGGTAAACTTCTCTTCTTCGTTTCATTTGAACTCTTTTTATGTTAAGACCTACAATGCGGGACATATACCCGGAAGCTGGTTAATTTTGATAGATGTTAAAGAAAAAAACATTCTCTATACAGGAGATTTTAATGTATATGATAGCAAATTGATTAAAGGCGCTGATTTTGTCAATGAAAATGTTGATTTGTTAATCTGTGAAGGAACATATGCTTGTATAAACCATATAAATCGCGCTCTTTTGGAAAAAACTTTAATTGAAGAAATTAATGAGACTTTAGATAATGGTGGCAGTGTTTTAATTCCTTCATTTTCAATAGGTCGTTCACAAGAAATTCTTTGTTTACTTTATGAACATAATGTAGACTATCCCATATATTTAGACGGTATGGCAAGATCTGCAAGTAAAATTATGCTGAAATATCCAGAATATTTTAGAAATTATAATTTATTAAATGAAGCTCATGAAAGAGCAATATGGATAAGTAAAGAAGAAGAAAGGAAAAATATAATGGATGAACCTTCAATAATTATATCTCCGGCAGGAATGCTAAAAGGGGGCGCTGCAATTTATTATATAAAAAAACTCATTAAGGAGGAAAAAAATGCGATTTTCTTTGTAGGCTATTTATCGAAAGATACTCCTGGGAGAGAAATTTTAGAAAATAAAATTCTACATTTGCCTACAGGCGTAGAAAAAGTCAAAGCTAAAGTAGATTGGTTTGGTATTTCCTCTCATACAGATATGCAAGGAATAATTTCTTATATTAAAGCAATTAATCCTTCCAACGTTTTATTTATTCATTGCGAATGGCCTAGAATTCAAGAGATGAAAAAAATGTTAGAAACAAATTTTAAGGATATTAAATTTATCATAGCAGAAAATGGAAAGGAATATCAATTTTAATATTTTGAGTGTTCTACCAAAATATTTTTATTATATAATTCTTATCTTATTATTTTCTTCGATTTTTACATTATACTTACAATATCAAAATGTCACTCCTCCAATTAGAGAGGAAGTAGGAACAACTGAACCTGCAAAAGCTACTTTTCAAGCCTTTTATATCGTAATAGCAGCAGGTTTGGCAGCTACATTAATTTTTATTCTTTTTGTTAGAAAAAAATATTTTATAATAAAATTTCTTTTCATTTACAGTTTTAGCATAGGAGTGTTTATTTTACTTTTTCTTTTCTTTAATCCGTTAGAAAATTTATTAGAAAAAATTATATTTGACAAATCTTTCCCTATTATATTAATCTTTATATTATTTTCTTCTTCGATATTATTATTCGGCATCTTTAAAGCGAAAAATATTCATATTCAAAATCATAGTTTAATAATTATTTCTTGCATTTTTGGTTCGATAATAGGTGGGATTTTTGAATTTGTTCAGTTAGCTATTTTTTTAATAGCCCTATCACTTTATGATATATTTGCTGTTTCAATAGGACCAATAGGAAAAATTGTCGATGAAATAGAAAGAAGCAATAATGCAAATATAAAAGACTCACAGTTTGAAAATAACAATTCCGAAATAACTCGTGGAATGTTTTTAGAACTTGGTAGAATAGAAATTGGAATTGGTGATGTAGTGTTATATTCTGCTTTATTATCAAATACCGTTTCAATATTCGTATTTAAAATTTTTTTAGCAACAATAGGGATCATTATAGGAGGTTTGCTTACGATCTTTTTACTATTTAAATTAAGTAGAATGCCTGGATTACCTTTACCTGTGTTTATTACTCTTGCTTTGCTATATTTTCTATAAATTTATTATTTGACATTTAATCATGGGTAACAATTCGTTCAGTGTTTCTTGAGTAGTTTTAAATGTGTAAAGCTTACTTTTTGTTCTTAATTTAATTTTTACATGGTCTTTACCTTGTTTTATTCTACATTCATATGCTCTACTCAAAATTTCTAAAAATTCCTCTTTGCTTTTAATTTCAGAAGGCATAATAACAATATTACATTCATTAGTATTTAATTTTTCATGGGCCGGCCCGGATTTGAACCGGGGACCTTTACCGCGTCAGGGTAACATCCTTCCAGGCTAGACGACCGGCCCATAGAAAACATGGACCGGGAGGGATTCGAACCCTCGACCTTCCGCACGCCAAGCGGACATTCTACCACTGAACTACCGGCCCTCTTATTATATTATTAAATTCAAAACAATTATCCTTTTATTTTTTTCATTTTCCCAAAACCACAATAAGCACAATACCTTTTTCTTCTATTATATGAATGATTACCACATCTTCTGCATCTTGAATGTGTTGAACGTTTATTAAATTTTCCAAATGAGGTAGTCCCTCTAGTAATTTTTCTTCACCTCATATAGGAGATATTAGAATTACATTATCTCCTCTAATTATTACTGTTCCTAATTTTTTAACATTACCGTCTTTATATATTTCTTCGGCATCTTGCAAAATTAAATTCATATGCATGTCATAACTCTTTAAAACCCCTCTTACCTCTCTACCTCCTTTCAGCTTTATTAGAACTATTTGGCCCATTACTGTTTGGAGGAATTCGCTTGATGATGACATTTCTTAATATTCTCAATATTATTAGGTTAACTATATAAAGCTAAGTAATCAAATTTTTTTGTGTTGATCAAAAAACGTAAATTTTTAAGCAAATCAGAATCCAAAGAATTGTTAAAAAAAATAAATATGCTAGGAATTCCATTTCAATTTACAATAAATGATAAAATAGAAGAATTGGAATTGGAAAACGGTGATAATATTTACTTAATAAACTCAAGTCCACTTTTTTGTAAAGTAAAGAACGTATTAATACCCACTTTATTTAATAAAAGCAAATCTCAGTTGCCTTTTGTTATGGTAGATGAAGGAGCAGTGCCTCATATATTAAATGGCGCTGATGTGATGGCTCCAGGCATTATTAGTTTTCCTTCCAATATTAATGAAAAAAGTATTATATTAATAAAATCCCCTAAGAGTGAATCTATAGCTATAGGCGAAGTTCTTGAGGAACCTTATAAAAAATTAGCTAACCGAAAAGGAAAAGTAATTAAAAACCTTCATTATAAAAATGATAAAATTTATGTTCTTTGTATAGATTTTATCCGTAATTTATTAAGTGAGACAAAGAAGTAACATATTATCTTATTTTAATTGATTCGCTTATTACAGGTGTAAGTATATTTCGTGCAGGTAATATTTTCATTTCAGCGATTCCTTGTCTTAATTCTTCAATTTTATTCTTTTCTCCATGAACCAAAATAATTTTCTTTGGTCTCGTTTGCAAAGATTTTATATAATTTATAAGCTGGTTTCTATCCGAATGTCCAGAAAATCCTTCTGCAGAGAAAACTTGCAAGTTTACTTTGATCTTTTCTCCTCCTATCTCAATTTCCCGTTCACCATCTTTTAATTTTCTTCCAGGCGTCCCTTCTACCTGGAATGATGTGAATACCAAAGAATTTTTCTCGTTTGTAGCAAGTAGCTTCAAGTATTCTACAATTGGTCCACCTGTAAGCATTCCTGAAGGAGAAATTATAATAGATTGTCCTACTTCTACTACTTCCGCTCTATCACTAGTATCTTTTACTACTTCAAAATATTCAGATAAAAGTGGATTTTTATCTCTCATTATTTTCATTCTCATTTCTTGGGACAAATATTCTGGGAAAGCAATATGAACAGCCGTCGTTTCATTAACCAAACCATCCACGAATATTGGAACTTTAGGAATTTGTTTACTTTCAATAGCCTCCTGTAGAATTACTAAAATTTCCTGCGCTCTTCCTACGGATAAAACTGGTATTAAAACTGTGCCTCCTCGTTCTAATGTAGTTTGAATTATGCTGAGAAGAATGTTGATTCCTTCAATTCTACTCGGCATAATATCTTTACTTCCGCCATAGGTACTTTCCATGATTAAGGTCTCGCATCTCTTAAATAAATTAAATGCTTTATCTAATAGCAATGTCTTTTCAAACTTGAAATCACCTGTATAAATTAAATTATGATAGCCTTCTCCATAATGTAAATGTACAATACTCGAACCTAATATATGTCCTGCATTATAAAACGTTAGTTTCACATCTGGGGCAATATCGATGACTTCCCCATAATCTATAGTTATTATGTGTTGGAGCATGGTATATACGTCATTATATGAATAGGGCATTATTCGACCTTCTTTTTCTAAAATTTTTAAATAATCAAATATCACTAAGCTCATTAAATATTTGGTAGGTGCAGTGGTATAGACAGGACCTCTATATCCATATTTAAACAAGTAAGGTAACGCTGCACAATGATCAAAATGAGCATGAGATATTACAACCGCATCTAATTTATAAATAAAATTATCTAGCAACCAAAAAGCAGGAAATTCTTCCTTAAAAGTTTTAGCGCCAGGTTTTAAGCCCGCATCTAACATTATCATTGAATTTTCGCTTTGTATTAAAAAGCAACTTCTGCCAACTTCAAGGGCTCCTCCCAAGGCACATATTCTTATATTTCCTAGCTCAGTTAGAGTTTCTCTGTTTATTCTCATTCCTGTTTCTAAATTAAATTTGTATATCTCGTTTTGTTTTGAAATACAGTATGCATCAATACTTTTAATTATATTATGTTCTACAGGAGGTATTTTATGCAGCACGATCTTCCATCCTAATTTATGAGTTAATTCCCATAATGTCGATTCGCCTCTTCCAATAATATGAGATATCTCAAGAGCGTATAAATGAATCTCTCCTGTAATATTGTTAAACAATATCATATCTTCTACAAGACCAGCTTCTTTTGGTATTAATTCCTTTATAATTTCTACTGCTTTTTCTTTCTCAACTCTTATGTTAGGTAAAGGCCTTACAATTATTTTTTTCCTTAATAACTTAGCCAACTTAGGTATAACACCAGTCTCTCCAGTCACTAGTGATAAATCATCTGTATATATAACTAAGTATGGTCCTTCAAATTCGATTCGTATATTAATATTCTTGGGTAGATACTCGTTAATTGCTTCGATTAATTTTACATTTAGACCCATTACCGTCTATCCAACTCTTTTATGTAATAATTGACCTCGTTTTCAGTAAGAAATCTTGTTCCTTCTTTGTTAACAATAGCTATATCTATTCCTTCTCCTGTAAAAAGATCCCAGCTTATTGAACTTTTTAATCCTTCTATTACGATCTTAATTCCTTCATCTAATTCTAAATTAGGCTTGTATTTTGCTTCAATTAATC
>JAVVGB010000010.1:0-34707 GCA_032249315.1 Thermoproteota archaeon | reverse complement strand
GAAACATTGGTATAGCTCATACAAGATGGGCAACACATGGTGCTCCTTCACAGATTAATGCCCATCCTCATTTAGATTGCACTAAAAACATAGCAATAGTCCATAATGGAATAATAGAAAATTTTCTGGAATTAAAGCAGGAACTTGAACAGCTCAACCACAAATTTGTCTCAAGAACAGATACAGAAGTAATAGTACATTTAATTGAAGAATATTACAAGCTAACAAAAGATTTTAAAGAAGCTTTTATACAAGCTATAAAAAGATTGCAAGGCTCATATGCTATTGCGGTAATTACAATTTATGAACCAGATAAAATTTTCCTTGCAAGAAACGGTGCTCCTTTATTATTAGGAATAGGAAAAGAATTCAATTTTGCTTCCTCAGATACTATAGCTTTTATAGATAAAACTAAGGAATGCATCCCTTTAGAAGATAACGAAATAGCAATAATTTCTCTTAACGATTATGAAATATACAAATTAGAAGGAAAAACAAAGGTTAATAGAAAGCCTATAATTTTAAATTGGAGCTTGGAGCAAGCAAGCAAGGAAGGTTATGATCATTATATGCTAAAAGAGATAATGGAACAGGAAACATCTATGAGATGGTCTTTAAATGCCCAAAAGATTTATTTAGATTTAATTTCAGAATTTATAGATAAAGCTAATAAGGTATTTTTAGTAGGGGCAGGAACTTCATATCATTCATGTGTTGTAGGTTCATATTATTATTCAAAGCTTGCTACAATTACTACAATTCCTGTAATAGCTTCAGAATTCATAGAAAATTATGGCTCCTCAATAGATATTAACACAGCAATATTGTTTGTTTCTCAATCAGGAGAAACAGCTGATGTATTAAATGCAGTAGATTTTGCAAGAAAAAGAGCATGTACAATATTAGCTATTTGTAATGTAATAGGTTCAACTTTAACAAGAGTAGCAAGAGCATATGTTTTGCAACAATCAGGACCCGAAATAGGAGTAGCTGCTACTAAAACATATACATCGCAGCTAATAATACATTTACTTTTAGCTTTGAATTTAGCTAAAAAAAGAGGAAAAATTTCACAATATGAAATGGATGAAATGAAAGAAACTCTTAGCGAAATACCAATTTTAGCAGGAAAAATTTTAAAAGAAAAAAGCAAAGAAGTAAAGGAAGTAGCAAAGAAAATAATGAATAAGAACCATGTATTCTTTTTAGCTAGAGGATTAAATTATGGAACAGCTTTGGAAGGAAGATTAAAGCTTTTAGAAATAGCATATATTCCTTCAACAGCCTATCCTGCAGGAGAATCTAAGCATGGACCAATAAGCTTGATAGAAGAAGGAGTGCCAGTTATTTTTATAGCTCCTAAGGATGAAACAAGGAAGCAAATAATTGGAAATATAATGGAAATGAAAGCAAGAGGAGCAGAAATAATTGCTTTAGCAGAAGAAGATGATGAAGAAATAAGATCTTTAAGCAATATATTCATAGGAATGCCTAAAATGAATAGCATAATTACACCTATTTTATACATTTTACCTTTACAACTTTTAGCATATTATACTGCAGTATTAAAAGGACTTGATCCTGATAAACCAAGGAATTTAGCTAAATCTGTAACTGTACTTTAAAATGAGCGAAATAAAAGATAAAGAAAAAAGGGAATGGCTAAAAACATTAGGATTAGGAGCTGCAGCTATAGCTACTGCAGGAACATTGTTTTTATTATCTCAAAGATTATCTCCTACAACATTAAGAGGAGATATTTTAGCTAACTATATAATTTTTCAAGAAAGGGAACTTTTTAAGGCTTTAAATGGGATAACTGGAAACATAGATTTCCAAGATTATGATGCTACAGTTGTTATACAAAAGGCAATAGAAGCACTTTATCAAAGAGGAGGAAGAATATTTATTAGAAATGGAGTTTATGTTGTGAGAGGTTTTGAAATTGACAACAAAGGTGTTCCTATAATAATAGAAGGAGAAGGAAATACAGTATTAAGAAGAAAAGTAGATGTCTCTGCAGAGCCCAATTATGGTAATACTTTTTTAATAAGAACAGAAAACGGAGCAAATAATATAGTAATAAGAAACATCATATTTGAAGCTGAACCTTTAAAAGTTACTCCTGTAACCGATCCTAAGATGCCTATTGCTGGAGAGGAACAGTTCCATCATATTAGTTTTAGCTGGGCTAGAAAGCCTGGCGGAAAAGGATATAACATTATTAATGATGCAAACATTTTAATAGAAGATTGTATATTTAGAAACAATCCTGTTACAGGTGCTAATAATGAATATATTTGGTTTTCACCAAGCTCATATAAGGGAACTATTATAAGAAGGTGCATATTTTATCAAGAAATTCCTATTAACATGATACGTGTTGATTATGCTTCTGATGTAGTAATAACTGAAAATGTTTTTAGACAAGACAGCGATCCTTTAATTACTAATGCTCCTGCTGTAACTTTATGGGGTTCAGATAATCCTATAAGCGAACCTCCCTTTACTGATATAACAGGTAAAAATATTGTTACAAACAATATTTTTTATAATACTTCATTGTTATTATACGGCCATTCAGCCCTTAATGTAATATCAAATAACACATTTATTTTAGATAGAAATATTTCTCCAGATTTGCCTGCCCAAGATTGGAGCTTTATAACTGTAGCAGGTACAAATGCTACTGAAGACAATCCTGGCTATAATGGAAGCATAATAGCAAATAATACAATTTTAACAGATTTTTCTAAAGTAAAAATTGCAACATATGGAATAAGAATAGAAAATAATACCGATGTGAAAATAGTTAATAATACAGTAATAGCTAGTAATCCCTTTGTTATTTTTGGTTCAGGAAGGGGATGCCATATTGAAGGAAATACGTTTATAGGCGGAATATTTTCCATAAGTTATGCTAAAGATCCAAATAAATGCGATAATAGATACCTTAAGGTAGTAAACAATAGAATTAAAACAATAAGAGTAGTTGTTAGAGGAAACAAAATGGATTCAAGTATTTTCGCAAGCAATATCTTCGAAAATTACAGTCAAGATTATCCTTCAATCATATTTGAGATAAAAACTAAAGGCGCTTTATTTATTAATAATGAAGGCTATAACCAAAAAGAAGTAAAGGAAATAAATTTCGAAGAAAATCCATTTGTTTATATAAACGAAAATCCTTACCCTGTGAATATAATAATTATAGGAGAAGCTAATGTAGAATATTCAAAGGATGGTAAAAAATTCTATAAAGTAAATAATCAAATAACTCTTTATCCTTATGAGATAGTTAAAGTAAGTTACAATTTAAAACCCAGAATTTTAGAGATACAATTATGAGCTATTCCTTAATGGCAAAGATTTCTGCGTTTAGAGTAGGTTTAACCATCATTTATAGCGAGATTTTTGCTCTCCTATAATAAAATAAAAATCTTTAAATAGTAGAAAGATTTAAATACTCTTACGCTATAGTATAATTACAAAATGGATAAAATAAGGCTAGGATTAATAGTAATTTCAATAATGGCTATAATAGTATCATTTTTTATTTCACCAGCACAACTTGTAGGTTTATCAACAATATTAGGTAGCACAATACTAGGTTCAACAATATTAGGCAGTACAGTGTTAGGTTCCACAGTGTTAGGATCTACAGTGTTAGGTAGTACAGTAATGGGATCTACAATATTAGGTAGCACTATATTAGGCTCTGTAACTTTAACTACTGTTTACGCTGAAACTTATTTAAATACTTTAATTAATGCATTATATATAGCTCAAATAATAATTGCAGTAGCTACAATAGGTTTATTAATTTATTTAGAAATTACTCACCAAAGTTATGGAAATGTTAAAAGAAAATACTTTGAAATTAGAAATGCATTGTTACCGATGGGAATAATACTTGCTTTAATTTTCTTTACGATAGTTACTTTAAGGGCAATATTAGTAATAACTGGCTAAAATTTCATGGAAGATAGCTCAGAAATAATAAGGCAAACACTAACACTTTTTTTTCTTTCTTTAATATTCTTTTCAGTTTACTATGTTATTCTAAGCTTATTTATTCCTTATTATTATTTATCTTTACATTTTATAGCAACAACCGCTTTTACTCTTTTATCCCTTTTTTTAATACTTATTGGAATTAAAGAAAAAACAAAATTATATTTATTGTTTATTTCTATAACAATATTAATATTAATTGAAGAATTACTTTTAATATCTTTATATGTTATTTATGGTTTAATTATAAATATATTTCTTATAATCTTTTTACCTCTCTTTGCTAACTTAATGACTAAGGATGAAAGATTAAGAATTTGCCTTGAATCACTAGCTTTAATTTTAATTAGCAGAACAATATTGGTAGCTTTTCCTAAACAGTTTTTATTTCTTGGTTATTCAATGATCATTATTTACGCTTTCTTAATAATAGCAATAGTAACTTATTTGTATATAAGAAAAATATCTAATGAAAGCATTAGGCTATTCAAAGGAAATTCAAGTTTAACATTCCAAATTATTTTAGGTTTAATTGTAGGTATTGGTGTTGGGACAACAGAATATTTTGTTTTAAAGTTAAAAGTCGTAATTTTCGAGAATTTGCTTCTAGTATTTTCATACGTTGTTTTTGTTATGATATTAGTAGGATTTGCTGAAGAAATTTTATTCAGAGGAATGCTTCAAACATATCTTGAAAAATTAATGCCTAAATTTCATGCCATTTTTTTAGCTTCAGTAATATTTGGATTAATGCACATAGGTTGGCTAAATCCTTGGGAAGTAGTTTTAGCATATGGTGCAGGATTAATATTTGGTTTATTTGCTTATTATTTCAATAGCCTTGTCACTCCCATAACAGCCCACTTTTCTGGCAACATAATTTTATATCTTATACCTGTATTTTTTGTTAGCTAAGTTTATATTTTTCTAAACAACTAATCTTTTGAATGAAAGTTATTGCTTTAATTCCTGCCTATAACGAAGAAAATACAATAGCTAAAGTCATATTAAAAGCGAAAAAATATGTTGATAAAATAATAGTTTGTGATGATGGCTCTCAAGATATGACATATGAAATAGCCAAAAGTCTTGGAGCTGAAGTAATAAAAAATGAAAGAAATTATGGCAAAGGATATTGTTTAGCTGAATTATTTAAAAGAGCTTTGAAAGAAGATGCTGATGTTGTAATAACTTTAGATGCTGATATGCAGCATGATCCAGATCTAATACCTTTTTTTATAAATACTTTAACAGAAAATGATGCTGATGTTGTAATAGGTTCAAGATTTTTAAATTCAAAAAGCAAGGAAGTACCAGGTTATAGAGTTATTGGTAATAAAATATTAAACATTGTTACAAACAAAAAATATACAGATTCCCAATGCGGTTTTAGAGCTTATAAAAAAGAAGTATTAAAGCTCTTAATTCCATCAGAAATGGGTTATGGAGCTGATTCTGAAATTTTACTAAAAGCACTAGATAATAACTTAAAAGTAATAGAAATTCCTATCTCTGTTAAATACGATGTTCCAAAGCCTTCAAAAACAAATCCTATTTTACATGGTTTAGATGTTTTGCTTACAGTTTTAAAAAGACATGCTATAAGGCATCCTTTAATTTTATTTGGAATTCCATCCTTTATTTTCTTATTAATTTCCATAATTGCTGGAATATTAGCTATGGATTACTTTAATACTACTAGACAATTACCAACAAATTTGCTTATAATATCTGGAATGAGTTTGATTATTTCAATAATTTTAGCTACAACTGGATTGTTAATATTTATACTTGTTTCTTTAATAAGAGAAGAAATATCTAAATAATGAAAAAAATATGCATAATATCACAATATTGGCTTCCAGATTTAAATGGAGATGTAGTTAGATTAAAGAACTGTATAAAAGTTTTGATAAATCTTGGATACGAAGTAACTTTAATAACTTCCTTACCTCATTATCCATATGGAGATAGAAAAGGTTACAAATCGAAACCTATTATAATAGAGAAAGGAAAAAATATTAAAATAATAAGAGTTTACATTCCTCCTTTAAAGCATGAAGGTTTACATAGAAGATTAATATTATATATTACATTTACTTTCACTTCTCTCTTTCCATTGTTTATTTTAAAGAAAGCAGATTACGTTTGGGCTTTTAGTCAAAGAATATTTTCTTCCATTTCTGGAATAATATTTAAAATTTTTTACAGATGCAAATTGATAAGCGATATTACAGATCTTTGGCCAGAAGCTTTAGTAAACACTGGTTATACAAAATATAATAGTATATTTTTCAAAATAGGTAGATTTTTAGCTAAAATTGTATATTTGTTAAGTGATAAGGTAACAGTATTAACTGATTCAATGAAGGATTTCATTGTAAAAGAATATAAAATTGAACCTAAAAAAATTAAAATTTTACCAAATATAGCAAAAAAACATGATTGCGAAGAAAATGTTAGCAAAGATAAATTGAGGATCGTTTATTCAGGAAATCTTGGTAAAAATTATGATTTAGTTTCAATCATTGAAGTCGCTAAAATTTTGAGGAACGAAAAGATAGAGTTTATCATAAGAGGTCAAGGAGAAATGTACAGCATTCTAAGCAAATTAATAAAAAAATATAATTTAAAGAATGTTAAAATTGAAAATAAGCCTTTACCTTATAAAGAATATTTAAAAGAAATGTGCAATTCAGATATTTTTATGCTTCCTTTAAAAAGTTCAATGTTTCCAGATGCATCCTTTCCAATAAAATTTGTAGAATATTTAGGATTTGGGAAACCAATGTTAATAATATCAAAAGGATATTTAGCAAAATTTTCGAAAGAAAAAAATGTTGGTTTTGTATTTGAGGAAGCCAACTACCAAGAGATTGCTTCCTTGTTAATAAAAATTTCCAAAGAAAAAAATTCATTAAAAGAGTTCAAATCAAGAAATATTAAAGTTCTAAATGAGTATTTTTCAGAAAACAAATTAAAGGAAATTTTAAAGAAAATCTTTAACTAAAAACATTTAAGCTTATAAAGAAAATTTTAAAGAAATGAATTTTAAAGAATTTGAAGGAAGCAATGTTTTAATTACAGGTGGAGCAGGATTTATAGGTTCAAATTTGGCTAAGAAATTAGTAGAAATAGGTGCGAATGTTATAGTTGCGGATAATCTTTCCAGAGGAAGCTTAGAAAATTTAAGTGAAATAATTAATAAGATAAAATTTTACAAAGTAGATTTAACAGATATAAATAATTGTATAAAGGTTAGTCAAGGAGTCGATTACATTTTTCATTTAGCTTCATCTGTTGGTGGAATTCATTATATTTCAAAGGTGAATGTTGAACAATTATCTCCTTCAGTAACAATGAATATAAACATGCTTGAAGCTGCAAGAAAAAATGATGTTAAAGGCTTTTTATTTACAAGTTCTGCTTGTGTTTATAGAAGCAAAACAAATGGATTGAATGTATTTAAAGAAGAAGATGCTTATCCAGCAAATCCACCTACAACATATGGATGGGCAAAAATATTGGGAGAAATAGCATGTAAAGCTTATTATAAAGACTATGGTATAAAATGTTCAGTTCCTAGAATATTTAATGCTTATGGTGAAAATGAAAATCTTGATCTAAAATGGGCTCATGTAATTCCATCATTGATAAGAAAGGCAATAATGTATCCAAAGGAAAGATTTGTAATATTAGGTGATGGAAGTCAGCAAAGAGCATTCTTATATGTTCAAGATTGTGTTGAAGGTCTTCTTAGATGCATGCTAAAAGCTAATGATGCTGAACCAATAAATCTTGGAAGTGATGAAGTAGTTACAATAAATGAAGTTGCTTCAAAAATTATTAAAATTCTTGGTAAGGAGATAAAAATAGAATATGATCTAAATGGAACAGTAGGAGTAAAAGGATACTGCGCAGATCTTACAAAAATGAAGGAAAAGCTTGAATGGATGCCAAAGACAAAATTAGAAGAAGGGTTGAGGAGAACAATAGAATGGGCTTATAAGAAATTGAACAATGTATAAAGGTAAAAAAGTTCTTGTTACAGGAGGAGCATCATTCATAGGAAGTCATTTGGTAGATAGATTGCTAAAAGAAGGTGCTGAAGTTATTGTAGCTGATAATTTCTCAAGTGGAAAATGGGAAAATTTGCAATACAATTTTTCAAGAGTTGCAAGAGGAGAATATGTTGCAAAGGAAGCAAATTTAAAGGTTTATGTTGGAGATTTAAAAGATAGAAGATTTGTAAGGAAAGTAGTTAAAAATATAGATGTTGTGTTTCATTTAGCAGCAATTCATGGAGGAAGAGGATACATAGCTACGCATCCTGCAGATGTTTGTACAGGAATGATAATAGATCAATTAGTTTTTGAAGAAGCATGTAAAAATAACGTAGAAAGAATATGCTATGCCAGCTCTGCATGTGTTTACCCTGTTCACTTACAGGAAGATCCTGAAGGTAATTATAAATTAAAAGAGGAAGATGCTGATCCTTTTACTTATGGTAAAGCCAATGCAGATCTAGAATACGGTTGGACTAAACTGATGGGAGAAATGGCTTTAAAAGCTTATCATAGACAGTATGGAATGAAAACATCTTCTGTTAGAATATTTACTGCCTATGGACCAAGGGAAAATGAAACACATTCTGTTATAGCTTTAATAGCTAAAGCTTTCATAAAAATGGATCCGTTTGTAATTTGGGGGAACGGTAAGCAAAAAAGAAACTATACTTATATAGATGATATTGTAGATGCCTTGATCTTGGCTTGTGAAAAAATTGAAGATGGTACTGCTGTAAATGCTGGAAGGGAAGATAGCATAACGATCAATGAATTAGCTGAAATGATATTTGAAATAGTTAACTGGAGACCAAATAAGATTGTTTATGATACAAACAAACCTGTTGGAGTATTGTCTAGAGCTGCAGATCTAACTTTAGCTAGAAAATTACTTAGCTGGGAACCTAAAGTTAGTTATAAAGAAGGATTGAAAAGAACAATAGAATGGTATTTTTCTACAAAAGATCCTGAAGAAATAAAGAAAAAACTTGATTATTTGCTTTTTGAAAGAAGTTAATGCCACATAGACCAATAACAGTTCTAGGTATAAACGATGGACATGATTGTGGAGCAGCTTTAATAAGAGATGGAAAAGTTTTAGCAGCAATACAAGAAGAAAGATTATCAAATATAAAGCATCACAGCGGAATACCTAAATTATCTATAAAAGAAGTATATAAAATAGCAAAAGTTGACCCTTCCGAAACAGATGCTATAGCTATAGTAAGTCTAAATCGAGTTTATTCACCTTTGGAAGAATATCCTTTAAAAGTAAAGATATTTGAAAAAATTTCTCCTTATATTCATTTTAAATCTTTTGTAAAGCTTTACGTAAAAATCCTAAGCAAATTTAGAAACATAAAGGAATTAAAGAAAATATTTGAGGAATTAGGAATTGAAAACAAAGAAGTATTTTTTGTAGAACATCATCTAGCCCATGCTTCATGTGCTTATAGAACTTCTCCCTTTGGTTACGATGAGAAAGTTTTAATAATGACTGCAGATGGTGCTGGTGATGGTGTTTCTTCAACAGTTTCAATAGGAGAAAAAGGAGAAATTAGAAGAATTGCATGGTCAACTTTCTACGATTCTCTAGGTAATGCGTTCTATAGCGAAATAACGAGATATTTGGGAATGAAACCTTGGGATCATGAATATAAAGTAATGGGTCTTGCTCCATATGGAAAGCCAGAATATTGCATTGATAAAATGAGAAAAATAATAAGAATAAATCCAAAAAATCCTTTAGAATTTCAGAACACTTTCAGAAGCTACTTAAAATCTATGCAGAAAAAATTAAGAAAGTTACTTGAAGGAGAAAGATTTGACAATATAGCTGCTGCATGTCAAGCTTATTATGAAGAACTATTTACACAATGGGTAAGAAATGCAATAAATATTACAGGAATTCATAAAGTAGTATTTGCAGGAGGAAATATATTGAATGTTAAAGCAAACAAAAGAGTTTTGGAAATGGAAGAAGTTGATGATGCTTTCTTTTATCCTGCAGCAGGAGATGATGGAACTCCTGTTGGTGCTGCTTTACAAATTTATTATGAGCTTTGTAAAAGAGATGGTAGGAAACCAGAATTTCATCCTTTGGAAGATCTTTATTACGGATGCGAATTTGATGATGATTATATAAGAGAAGTAATAAAGAGAGAAGGATTGGAAAATAAAACTGAAAAATATGATGGTATAGAAGAAGTTGTAGGAGAACTATTAGCTAAAGGAGAAATTGTAGCAAGATTTAATGGAAGAGTTGAGTGGGGACCAAGAGCGTTAGGCAACAGAAGTATTTTAGCAGATCCAAGAGATTTTAGAGTTGTAAGAAAATTAAATAGCGCAATAAAGCAAAGAGATTTTTGGATGCCATTTGCACCAACAATACTTGAAGAAAGAATGCATGAATATTTAGTAAATGCGAGACCTGCGAGATATATGATACTTGCCTTTGATACAACAGAAAAAAGAGATGAAATAATTGCGGCTATTCATCCCCAAGATTTTACAGCAAGACCCCAAACTTTAAATGAATGGAATCCTTCTTATAGAAAAATATTAAAAACTTTTGAAAAAATTACAGGAGTTGGAGCTGTTTTAAATACGAGCTTTAATTTGCATGGATATCCAATTGTAGGAACACCTGAGCTTGCTATATGGACTTTTAAAAATTCAGGCTTAAAATATTTAGCTATCGGTAATTATCTGATCAAAAAATAACTCAATATGAGGTTTTAAATTGTAAAAGCTTTATTTAAAAGTTTTTAAAGAATGAAGCGGTTATATTTACAATGCTTGCTTTATCATTTTCAGATCTATCAAGATTTTATAAATTATGCTTAAGAAGAGGATTATGGAATAATCTTTCAGCGCTAGATAAGGCATTTTACATTGCCTGCATGAAGCTGTCAAAAATAAAAAAGATAATAAACAAAGAAATCATTGACACGCTCATATTAATAATGAAGAAACTAAATTCGTTTAAGGAAAGAATGATGAAGAAAGGAAAGGAAGTTGCAGAAATATTGTTAAAAAGTAAAATAGCAATAATAATACCAAAAATGAAAGATTGGCTAAAAGATCCTAATTATATCTTTTGGTTAGGATTAACATTTCAAACTAAAAATTAAAGGAAGTAAAAGTCTCTAAAATATGAGTTGGATATTTAAAGAAGAAGTGATAGCAGTTATAACAGTAATCTTAATTGTAGCAACAATACTTGCAACAATACAAATAATCAATAACGAAATAGTCATAAAACCATTCTCAGTCTTAGGATTGCTTAATAAAGATGCTAAAATAGGAGATTATCCAAGAGAAGTTGTAGCAGGAACACCATTTCAATTAAACGTTTACGTGGAAAATCATGAAGGAAAAACAATGTATTATAAAATATTAATAAAATTAGGAAACGAAACATCAATAATAAATGAGATAACACCCCTTAATGCAAAACCAATATTAGAACTTAGAACGGTATTACCACACAACAAATCAGTTTTAATTCCAGTAAATATTACAATTTACCAATCAATGACAAACTTAAGACTTGTATTCGAAATGTGGATATTTAATGAAACAAAACAAGTATTCACATATTATAATAGATGGAATCAACTTTGGCTAAACGTAACAAAACCGCCAGCAGAAACAGAACTTATCCAACCACAACTAATAACAATAGACCCAGATACAGATAATAAAATTACGCAAGCATATTTAGCAATCAGAAGAGCAGAAGATGCGGGCGGAAATGTTACACAAATGATACAACTACTTAATCAAGCAATCTATTATGCACAAAACGGAAACAATATTGAAGCAGATAACTTGATCAATCAAATTTTTACCTTAGAACCCCAAATTACAGAAATAGGACAACAAATACAAAGAATAAGACTTTATACTAATATAGGAATAATAACAGCGATATCAATCATAATTATAATTTCATACATATATTTAAGACATAGAATATGGCTTCATTGGGCAAAATTCCACAAAAGCTGGAAAATAATATGGATAGCAGATACAAACACAAAACTTAATCCGATAGCAAAATCGATCAAAGATCTACTCAAAAACAACAAACAAAAAGCAATAACAATAGAAAACATATTATTATCATTATCTAAAGGTTATAAAACACATGAAATAGCAAAAACACTTTATACAATGACAAGAACAAACATGATTAAACTCATAGATCCGACACCGCCAACAACATTTATAAAATACTTTAGTTCAAGATATAATGCAGGCTTCATAACAGCAACAATTCTGCTAATACTAGCGATCATATCAGTATATACATCACAAATCTCAATATTTATCACGTTCATTAGGTATATGTTAGGATCATTAATTATGTTCTTCCTACCTGGATATGCGCTCGTAGAAGCGCTATATCCAAAAGAAGAAGACCTATCACCATTAGAAAGACTCGCATTCTCGATAGGATTAAGCTTGGCATTGGTTCCATTGGTCGGATTAATTTTAAATTATACTCCATGGGGTATAAAACTAGATCCTATACTCATATCACTAACAATATTAACTCTAACATTCTTAGCTTTCTCAACATACAGAAAATATGTTTATCTTAAATTAAAAACGATGGCAACATATGCTTAATGAAAATTCAACAGCAGAAATGGGATTACATAGGAACAATTCAAGCCTTAAGATCATACATTTACTCCAAAAATATTTATTAACAGCAATGGCATAATAATAGCAAAGGCAATAGTATTATTAAGCCTAATAAAATCATATCATAATTAAAGAAACAAAAGCCTAGAAGTGTTCATTTTAAGCTTCAAAATTTTCATTAGGAAAAGTGGAACTGCCCAATCAATTATAGCAATAGCTCTTTTAGTTGCCATAGTTTCATCCGCAAACGCTATAATAAACTACTTAAACCTTCAATCAGAAACTCTAGCAGGACTAATTAGCCCAGGTGGAACCTATCTCATTTTAAGCTCGAACTCCACAGCCCTAACAGATAGCAGATTACCAGCAGACTTATCAGAAAAAATCAGCAATCTAAGCTATATTAATAATATATTTCCGCAGAAAATGCTTACAGCCAATTTAACAACGAACTCAAACATCACAATTACAGTCAGAGGTGTTAAGGACATAAGCAGTTTTCTAAACTCAAGAGGAGCATATGTTAACGGGACGGTTGCGAAGAATTGGACAGAAGCAAACGTAGGTGAAGTATTGGCAAGAGCACTTTCAATTAAACTGGGAGACGAGATAAAAATAGCTTCAAGTGAAAGGAGCGTTAAAGTTAAAGTCGTTGGAATATTTAGAAGCCAAACTCAATGCGATTCTGAGATTTTGGTTTCCATGGAGACAGCTAACATACTATCAGGAAACAATCTCACAATATCCTTTATTGAATTTTCCCTAAAAGAAAATGAAAATCCTCATGAAGCTCTAAGCCAAATTGCTCAGTTATTGCCAAAGAACACTAAGCTCGTTCAAGTCCAGCAGCTAAAAGCTTTTGCACAACAAATTAACATGCAAGTAGTAACTTTCCTAAACATCTGGTCCATAGCTGTTTATTCTGCTGTAGCTTTAGCTTCATACATAGTTTCTACAAGACTGGTAATAGAGTCAAGCTATGAGCTTTCGATGCTAAAAGCATTGGGAGCCAAAAGACATCAAATCTTCACTATAATGTTAGCCTACATTGCAATTATAGCCTTTATAAGTTCAATATTGGGAATAAGTCTAGGCATAGCAGGTACCCAAGCAGTCTCAACAATGTTTAGATGGATGCTTCAAAATGTAGATATAACACCCTTTTTAGAAGTAGAGCAAGCTACTCAAATATTCTTATTAACTTTAATCTCATCAATTATTGGTTGCATTCACCCTGTAATAAAATCTGCACATACGAGATACGTGGAGCAGACTTTATGAGAATTTTATTTTTCAAATACCTTAAGCGGCAACGCATATTGACTCTTTTATTTATAATCACTTTATCCTCTATGCTTTTTTCAATGACAGCTCTAAGCTTATTGGGCTTTTACAAGGGCTTCACTACTTATTTAGGCGAAGAAGAAGATATTGTAGTTATCTATAATAAGAAGAGCAGTACTCCTTTCACAGGTCTTGTTCCAGCTTACTTGGCTGAAAAGATAAGTGACTTAAATGGTGTATTAGCAGCTAGTCCTGAAGTCATAATTCCCTGTATAATAAAAAACAAAGCAACATTTCTTAGGGGAATTATTCCTAAAGAATTCACAAAGATAAATCAACTAACTATAATAGAAGGAGCTACGCTTGAGCTAAATGACTTAAACTCTGCAATAGCAGGGAAAAAAGTTGCAGAGAGACTTAGCTTAAAGCTTAATGACACAATACTTATTTTAAGCGTCCTAACAGATCGCTACTTAGAATTAAAAATCAAGGGAATTTTTATTTCAAATTCTCCCATAGATGATGAAATCCTTGTACCTCTATACGTTGGCCAGTGGTTAGTTGGCACAGATTATGGATACGTTACATTAATAAGGTTTAAGATAGATAGAAACATTATAACGCCATCTATAATTTATGAGGAAATAGCTAAAGAAGTTTCTGAACCAAGCCAGCCCCAAAATCAAGAGCCTCAGCCTCCAAGCATCACACCAAGAATAATAATAAGATTCGGTAGCAAAGATTTAGGTGTTGAGGAAGCTTATAGATTTCTAAAGAGCTACACGGATAGATATGGATTAACAAGAGAATCGCTTCTTATCCTTTCAAGCATGGTCTTTATCTTTTCCAGTGCCAATATAATAATAGCCACAAAAACTATAATAGCCCAGCACAAAGGAGAAATTGGTGTCTTAAGATCTATAGGAGCATCCAAAAAGCTTCTGAAAAGAGACATGCTTATCAAGATTTTACCATGGTCTATAGTTTTCTCATTTTTAGGATTCGCAATGGCAATAGCAGTCTTGATAGTAATTCAAGAAGGCGATTACTTTCAAGTTCTATCGCACGCCGTCCCTATTCATATTGATCCTCTTATTGTAGCAATAAATCTCATCCTTGTCATGTTGCTTGTCTTAATAAGCATTCTTAAAAGCAATTTCGAATGAAGAAGTTTCTCTGCATAACCATAGCTTTCTCTGCCGCCTTAGCTATTAGGCTTTATCCGGTATTCTTAAGTGGCTTGCCCTTCTCTACAGACTCTTGGAGTCCTATCAGAAACACTGAGCTTCTCTTAGAACATACACCAATAAGCTTAGATAGTCCTATAATGGATGGATACAATTCTTACTGGCCTGCAAATAGCCTCTTTGGTGCAGTTTTCTCCCAAATCATAGAACTTAAGCCCATGATGGCCATGGCTATTGGCATCCCATTAGCAGGAGCTCTAACAATTCCGATCTTCTTCACACTGATATATAGAATAAGCCAAAGCTTTAATTTGGCCTTTTTTTCTTCAATTCTGATAGCTACGATCTATCCATATGCACACTTTACAGCTGGGGTTACAAAAGAAACATATGCCAATCCGCTTTACATGCTTCTCATTTTAATCTTCTTAAGTCATGGAAAATGGAGGAAAATGTTGCTCTTTGCAATTGCTTCATTAGCGTTAATTATGTCACACCATCTAACAACCTTCATTACCATAGCAATCTTATCCAGCATAGCCCTAGGATCTTTTATTATAGGAATTAAAAAAGGTACAAGCTCTGATAAAGCCAGCTTTCTTTTTGTTGCACTCTTAGCTACTTTAACAGTACTGTACTTTGAGCTTTACGCTTACAGAGGATTTAAGATAACAATTACGCCAAGTGAACTGCTTTCATTAGCTTCCTATATAATCGTTGCTTTCGCTATAGCATTGTATTTTGTTTTCAAACCCCAAAAACCCTCAAATTGGAAAACATTTATTACATGCATAGCGTCAGCAATAATAGCTTTCCTTATTGCTTTCCTATTAACTAAAAGACCTATAACACCTGAAGCACCAATCTTGCCAGGATATTACATGTTATATGCAATTCCTTTTATCTTAATGTCCCCGCTAATAGTCTTAGGTATAGAAGAATTGCGAGGCATAGGCAAAGATAACCATGTTTTCCTTTTATGGTTCTCAACACTTGCAGGACTTGAGGCATATGCTGTTTTCGGAGATTCACCACTAGGAATTACTTTAGTTCAGAGAATCCTTAACTTCCTCTGTATACCTCTGATAATACTTTCAGCATTTGGGCTCCAAAAGCTGTATAAAGTCTACAGCGGTTATCGAAGACAAATTGCAACAAAGACCATTGTTATAGTAGGCTTAATAGCTATTGTAGTTATGAACTCTTATAACATGTATGCTTCAATCAATCTTCAAGAAAGATACATGGGATATTACTGGCTTTATGATCAGACGGAATACTATGCAGCTGCATGGATTAAAAGCGTATCTTATAACAATGCAATTGCAGGAGATGCAAAAGTATCCCATTTATTAAGTGGCTACTTTAAATTAAATGTCGATGTGCTTCAAGGACTGCAATATTTTATGGGAAAAACAGACTTAAAACCACAAATTCTATTTATTTATGAGCAAATGTTGAGAAATGGATATGTAATCTACAAAGGCTATAGCGTTGAACTTCCTGAAGACTGGAAAGAAAAACTGAATGACTTTAATCTAATATACTCTAATGGTCCTGTAAACATTTACGGAGAATGAACTTGATAGAACTTTCAAGTATTTGTAAGAGATATGGAACAATTGAGGTTTTAAAGAACATAAACCTCACAGTCAAGGAAGGTGATTTCATATCGATCAGAGGTAAATCAGGAGTCGGTAAGACAACTTTGCTTAAAATTATAGGTTTACTGGAAACACCTGATAAAGGTGAAGTTAAACTTTTAGGAAGGAATGTCAACGGATTAAGCGATGATGAGAAATCAGAACTAAGGTTGCATTACATAGGTTTCGTTTTTCAATTCTTCAACTTGATCCCTTCCTTAACAGTCTTGGAGAATATAGAACTACCATTAGCTTTGGCTGGAATAAATAAGCATAAGAGAAGAAAGAAAGCTCGTGAGCTCTTAGAATATTTCGGTTTAATAAGCTTGGAAGAAAGATTTCCTGAAACACTGAGCGGAGGTGAAAGACAGCGAATAGCCATAATACGTGCTCTAGTCAACAATCCAAAAATAATCCTAGCAGACGAGCCTACATCAAGTATAGATGATGAAAACTCACAACTTGTAATGGATCTTCTTAGCAAAATTAACAAAGAAAGAAAGGTAACAATAATTATGACTACAACAGATCTTTATGAAAAGCTACCAACTAACAGAGACTTTATACTAAAAGAGGGACATTTAATCGAACTTTAGAGCAAGTTTCCATGTAAAAGTTTTGGTTACAAATAAGCAAAAATAATTATAGCCTATTAGCAAAAGCCTTAAATGTATGAAGATGGGCTGCGTATTTATAATGCTGGTAGCAATAAGCGATATAATTGCTTTGATTTTTAGAAAAGAAGATTTTTAGATAAATATTGCTATATATAATTTCTTTTCTTTCACTCCACCAGTCTGAGCTCATTTAAGAACACTTTAACTACATTAAATTCCTCAGACTTAATATTTTAATCTTTTATTTACTAGAACCAATATGAAATATTTTTTGAAAGTGGTCTGTAAAAATAGTAAAAGCAAATGAAATTTTTTATTATAATAACTGTTTCATTAAGAAAATTAAGACATCTAATTGAGAACATAAAAACATTTAGCTAAGGATAAGGCTTCCTTCAAAGTATTTCATTAGCTTCTCTTCAGATCAGGATTTAAATTATTTAATAAAAATGACTCTATTGAATAATATATAAGTTTTCTCTAATTTGCAAAAATTGTCGTTTAAAAGTTTATAAACGATAAAGCGATTAATTAATAAAATGTTCAGCTTATCATTTTCAGAATTATCAAGATTTTATAAATTATGCTTAAGAAAAGGGTCATGGAATAATCTTTCAGCGCTAGATAAGGCATTTTACATTGCCTGCATGAAGCTGTCAAAAATAAAAAAGATAGTAAACAGGGAGATCATTGAAGCAGTAATGTCAATAATGAAGAAATTAAATTCCTTTAAAGAAAAAATAATGAATAAGGGAAAGGAAGTTGTAGAAATGCTATTAAAAAGCAAAACAGTAATAATGATACCTGCAATAAAAGATTGGTTAAAAGATCCTAATTACATCTTTTGGTTAGGATTAACATATTCAAATTTAAAAAGATAAATATTTTATAATAACCCAATTCTAAAATTAAACCTCATAAATCCTTATGATTAAGAATAAGCTTACACTTGATTACGTATTGCCGAGATTAAAAGAGTTATTTGAAAAATTTGAAAATGTTGAAACAGCAATATTATTTGGTTCTATAGTAAAAAATAAGTTCAGCGTCCATGACATAGATATAGCCTTAAAATTAAATAAAGAAGACCTGCTAGAAATTGGATACATTATAACCCAGATCGCAAACACTCTACATATCAGCGAAGATTATATAGATATCGTGCTCTTAAACCAAGCAAATCCAATAATGCTCTCAAAAATACTCAAAGATGGTATCATAATCAAAGCTCAACCTAAATGCATTGAGGAACTCTTACAAAAAGCAGAACAAGCGCCAGATGCTATAATGGAGATCAAGCATTGGGCAACTTTTGATCCAAAATTAGATAAAATGGTCATTATGCCAAGAATAGAGGAAATCAGAAGAAATACAGAATTCATTAAAAGCGAAATACTATCAAAGAAAATCGAAGACTTAAATTACAAAGATATGCTAGCCCTAGAAAGAGCTATTCACAGAACTATAGAAGCTATGCTTGACATATGTAGGCATCTAGTCTCGGTCTTCTCTCTAGGACTTGCTGAAAGTTATGGTGAATATCCACAAAAATTAGCAAAAGCAAATAAAATGCCCAGAGACTTAGCGGAATACGTAGCAAGACTTGCAGGCTTAAGAAACATACTTGTACATCGCTATCTAGAAATCAAAATCGAAATTCTCTATCAAACAGCTAAGGAAACAGCAGAGAAAATAGTAAGTGAATTCATTAAATGGATAAAGACTATAGATCCAAACTGCGATCATTAAATCAATAAGCAAACAAAGAATATTATAAACAAGAAGTGAGTAAAATTAAGATATTATTGGTCTGTGAACAACCTTTACCTTCTAAGAAAAGAGCAGGAAGACCAAATTATAGCGTTAAGTATCTTTCAGAATTAGGGAATGATATAACAGTTATTTGCCCTAAATCAGATTTGCCAGAAGATAACTTAGCTAATTACGAATACATAAATTTAGAATTTAAGCAATTCAACATTTTATCAAGAATAAAAATAATGAGGGAAATGAGAAAGAGAATAAAAGAGCTATGTAAACAAGAAAAATTTGATATCATTAGAACTATTAATATCTTGCCAACTTATGCAACGATATCAAACAAAAAAGAAATAAAGGCTCCAATTTATGCAGAACTAACTGACTTTATAAGTGATCTTTATATTCAATTTGATATGCCTCTTAAAAATTTAATAGTTCCTTTCTTAAAAAGAATGGAAAAGAAAATAGCCAAAACAGTAGATTATGCAAACGTTGAAACAGACCTAGGTAGAGATTTTTGGCATGAATATGGTCTTAACAAAGGAAGAGTTGCAGTAATACCTAATGGTGTTGATACAGAGCACTTTAATCCTGATAAAACAAATCCTGATATGATAAAAAGTAAGCTTGAACTGAATGATAAAGTAATTTTTTATCACGGTGACATGGGACTTTATGATGGAGTTCATTTATTGATAAAAGCTTTTAATAAACTAAAAGAAAAAGCTTCTCTATTAATTGTAGGAGAAGGTAAGCCAAATTATATGAATTATTTAAGATCTTTAATAAATGAAAATGGTTTAGCTAAAGAAGTTAAACTAACAGGATGGATAGAATATGAAGAATTGCCAAACTATATAGCTTCAGCATCATTATGCGCATTACCTTTATTACCTGTAACAAGAATGAACCGCGCAAATCTTCATACAAGAATAAGAGAATATTTAAGCATGTGCAAGCCTTTTTTGGTTACGAAAACTGAAGGTATTTCAAAATCTTTGGGCAACGTAGCAATGTATTTTAGAGATTCTTCAAATGCAGATATGATCGCTGAAGACTTAGAACTCGCTTTGAAAGATGTTGAAAATAGAGATTTTAGCTTTATGCGAAGCATAGCGAAAAAATTGGATTGGAAAAATATAATTTATCAGGATTTCAAGGTTATGGAAGCAATAGTTGAAGGCAATGTTAAAGATCTTAGAAAGTTCGATTTGAAACTAAATTGATAATTTTAAGATTGATTGGAGAATTTGGAAGCGAATTAACAGGCCCTTCAAAGCAAGCATATCTTTTAACTAAAGGTTTGGAAAATAGAGGAATTAGCTCAATAATCTTAACCTTTAAAAAAGGATTAGTAAATTTAAAGAGAAGTAAAATAATCGAATATAAACCATTTTTCGGCTCGGGTCATTACAAGCTATCTTTGAAGATGGTATTTGATTCTTTAAAAAAAGATTGCAACATAATTCATGTTCATGGCTATAGGAATTTCCAGACAGATGCTGGAGCTATATCCTCTTTCCTTAGAAAAGTACCTTTAATAATTACAACGCATGGAACTGTTAGAGGCTATGAATTCTTGGATTTAGATTTGAAATCAAGATTGCCAAATATAATCTATGATGCAATAACAATGAAGTTTTCTTTAAAAATAGCAAAGAAAATCGTTGCTACGTCAAAAAGTGAAGCAAAAGAATTGATTAGTTTTGGGATTCCAGAAAATAAAATAAGAATAATTCCAAACGGTATAGAATTTCCAAATATTGATATAAAAAAAGAAAATAAAGAAACAATAAATTTACTTACTGTAAGCAGATTGACTTATAAAAACAATTTAGAAATGGCAATCAGAGCTTTTTATGAAGCTTATAAAAGAAATAATAAGCTTCGTTATATAATAGTTGGAGATGTAATTCCTAGCAGATATGGAAAAGAAGAAAAAGGATATAAAGAAAAGCTAATTAAATTATGCAAGGATCTAGGTTTGCAAGATAAAGTAATATTTAAAGGATGGCTAAGCGGCGAAGAATTATGGAAAGTTTATTGCAATTCAGATTTATTCCTATGGAGCTCAAGATATGATAACTTTGCACATGCTTTGGTAGAAGCAGCTTACTTTAAGTTACCAATTATAAGTACGCCTGTTGGTATAGCTGAGGAGCTCATAGGAAAAGAAGGAGGCTTCATTGTAAATCATGAAAATTACAAAGAAATGGGCGAAAGAATAATTGAAATTGTAGAAAATCCTAAACTAATAAAAGAAATGGGCGAGCATAATCATAAGCAATCTTTAAATTATAGCTATGAAAGAATGGTTGAAGAATATTACAAATTATATAAAGAAGTATTGCAATATAAGTAAGAACAACAAAACAATGGGTCACATTTACGTTACAGCTAAGTTGGGAGATTCGCTTAAGAAAAAGATTAAGGATGTTAAGATGCTCGTTGATACTGGTGCAACATATCCATGTATTCCTAAATGGCTGGCTGAAGCATTAGGTTTGAGATTGGAAATTAAGACTATGGCCACATTAGCTGATGGAAGGATTGTTGAGACATGGTATGCAACAACTTATATAGAAATTATAGGAAGAGGTGATTTAATTCCAATCAGAGTTTTAGATGTTGATGAGCCATTGCTTGGAGTTTTTACACTTGAAGCTTTAGGATTAGCTATGGATCCTTTGACAGGAGAAGTTAAACCTACGAGAACTTTCATAGCAAGGGCTTAATTAACAGTTACAGCAAGATAGATGCTTTCTTTTCCATAAGAGTTAACTTCATGTTAAGGAAAAATATTGTGAATACTAATAAGATTAAGCTCTCATTTGCGCCCGGATTAGAAATTGAGTTTGTTGATAGAGAAAGAGCTTTAAAACAAGTAGAAGAACTTGCTGAGAAAGGCACCAGATTCCCGATAGTCGTTTTCGGGCCTGAAGGTTGTGGTAAAACTGCATTGTTAAAACAAGCTACTTTTATTTTACGGGAACTCGGCTTTGAAGCTATTTATATTGATCCATTGCATAGAGACTTTATTGCTAATACCGATATAAGAGAAGCGATTAAGAAACTCGCTGAAGCTACCGCAGAGGTTATTGGCGTTGCTCAAGTTAAATTAGCTACCCTTGCTTTAGACATTTTTAAGGATCTTATAAGCAGATGGAGAAAGAAGTATGTCGCTATACTTATTGATGAGGTTTTCCAAGCTATTGGGCTTGATAAGGCTGAAATTTATGTAAAGAGTTTACTGAATCTAATTGAATATCCGCCAGCAAGTTATGAAGCAGTTGTTTCAATCTTAGCTACAAGTGAGGGGGTCACTAGGGGTAAAATTGGTAGACACTTATGGGCTCTATTGAAACCTATGTGGAACATGTCTAAGAGCAGTTTTGAAGAACTATATGAAAAAATACCAGGCCAAAAACCATCATTTGAGAACATCTGGAAAATTACTGGTGGCAATCCAAGGATACTTGCACAACTTTATGAGTTTAAATGGGATATAGAGTTAGTTATTAGAAACCTTATAGAATCTAAGAAGCTAGACACCTTCATATCTTCTCTTAGTGATGATGAAAAGAAATGGCTTTCAGAAGCTATTATAGACCCAGATTCATTATTAACCAGAGATAGAATACCTCTACTTAACAAGTTAGTCGAACTAAACTTAATTATCGATGCAGTTCCAGAAAGAGATCAGCGAATATGGATAGATGTGCCTCCACTAGAAAGAGATCTGGAATTAGGTATAGGAAAGCATGTTGCTTGGCAAATACCATTATATAAGGAAAGTATTAAGAAAGTTTTGATGTGATGGAATTAATTCTTATTCAGAGAAATCAAATGAATTTCACGGATAGAGATATTGATAGTTATGATGTCATTATTTATAATAGAAAATGGCATCTTTTACTTTAACCTTAAATTTATGCCAAGGTTAGCTTCGAATGATTGGAAGGAATGGCTTCAATATGCCAAGAGCGACTAGGAGGAAGCCATTTCTGCACTTAATAGAAACTCTTTTAAAGAAGCATGCTTTCATGCTCAACAATCCTGTGAAAAGTTACTTAAGGCTATCTTGATTAAACGAGGCATGTTCATACCAATACTTGATCTAATAGAACTAGCACATGAAGTAGGTATTGAAGAACCAATTTTATTAAATAAATTATCTAAGTTAACCATACACTACCATGCTTCTAGATATCCTGATGCATTAAGAATGGCTATGATAAAATATGATTTAAATACTGCAAAAGAATGTGTTGAAGTTATGAGAGAATTATGGGATACGCTAAGAAAATACTTGGAATAGATATAGGCAAAATCTGGAATGGAAAACCAGCAATAAAGTATTTAGCAAATTATATAGAACAGTTATCAAAGCTTACGAATGTAAGAGCTGTGGTAGTTATAGGTTCTAGAGCTAGAGGAGATTGGAAGTTAAGTAGCGATATAGATGCCATAATAGTTGTGGATAAAGATATATCATATACCGAGCTACCATCCCTTGGAATAGTGGATCCAAGGATATATACAGTAGAAGAACTTTTTGATGCTATAAAAACAGCTGAATATGAGCTCATAGAAGCATTTGAGGAAGGAAAAATAATTTATGATGATGGAATATGGAAGGAAAAGCGGAAAATATATGAGGAAGTCAAAGAAAGGTTAAAGATACGTAAGTACAAGAAGGGATGGAAAATATGTGCAAAGATATGAAAAATAGAAATACCATTCATAATTATATTCATGATACCTCTAAAATAGTAGTAATGCACAGCACAAATTAGAATGCAACCCTTGAGTAGCAACGTGAAAAGAATAAGGCTACGCTTTGATGATCTTCAAATTGAATTTACAGATAGAGATAGAGCGCTTAGTCAAGTATCTGAATGGGCTGATAGAGGTACCGGAAATCCAGTAGTAATCTTTGGGCCCGAGGGTTGTGGAAAGACTGCCTTCTTGCTACAAGCAGCAGCAATGCTTAAAGAGATGGACTACGATGTCTTCTACCTACATCCGCTAGACAAAATCTTCGAAGCAGAAATAGAGGAAGTAGACGTGAAAAAAGCGTTTATAGACCTAGCCCAAAGAGCGATAGCAGAGGATGCTTTGGGCAGAGTAGCATGGGCAGTATTCGATTTTGTACGCGAAGTATTAAAGAGAAGAAAAAGGAAAATGGCTGTCATAGCTGATGACGTGTTTCAAGCAATAGGACTCAATAGAGCGGCAATTTATGTCAAAGGTCTGCTGAACATGATAGAACACCCATTCTACAACTACGAAAAAATGGTTGTGTTAGTAGCAACCAGCGAGGGCATAACTCGCTATGAAATAGGCAGGCACAGGTGGGCTTATATATTACCCATGTGGAACATGAACAAAGAGGGATTCGAGCAACTCTACCAGAAAATACCAGGTCCGAAGCCATCACTTGAAGAAGCATGGAAGCTAACAGGAGGAAATCCTTACATGCTACAGGATCTGTATAGAAAGCAATGGAACGTGGATGATATAATAACAGAAATAATTGAAGCTAAAGCTTTGAGAAGATTCGTAACCTCAATGAAAGAAGAAAGGCGGGCTTGGCTTAGAGAGGCGCTAGATGATCCTGACACTCTCTACACAAGGGAGAGATTGCCTCTATTGCACAAGCTGGCTGAAATAAACCTTGCGGTAAGCGACGTGTATAGCAGAATCCAGTCCCTATGGATAGACATACCACCTCCCGAAAAGGACCTAGAGCTAGGCATAGGCAAATATGCCGCATGGCAAACACCACTTCACAGAGAAGCTATAAAGAGTGTACTTATAAAAGCATGAAACCTACAGTGCTGAGGAGCACACGCCAATCCGTCCTCATCCTCAGATAAAATATAGGTAATCATGTCTTATTGTTCTAAATAGAGATAACTTAAATTGATCAAAATTAATAGAGAAATAATACAATGTGCGGAATCTGCGGCATTATAGGAGAACCTAATAAATATCTTTTGAAATTAATGTGCAACAGCTTAATTCATCGAGGGCCTGATAGCGAAGGATATTACATCGATGATCATGTTGGCTTAGGAGTAAGAAGACTGAGTATAATTGATTTGAAAACCGGAGACCAGCCCATTCATAATGAAGATGAAACAGTTTGGGTTGTCTTCAATGGTGAAATTTATAATTTCATTGAATTAAGAAACGAGTTGAAATCAAGACATAAATTTTATACAAATACAGATACAGAAGTATTAGTCCATTTATGGGAAGAAGAAAAGGAGAAAATGCTAGATAAAATAACAGGAATGTTCGCTTTTGCAATATATGATTCAAAGGAAAAGATTGTTTTCATAGCGAGAGATAGATTTGGAGAGAAACCTTTATATTATACTTTTGTTGATGGCAACTTTATATTTGCTTCTGAGCTAAGAGCAATCATTAATTGCATTGAAAATCCTGAAGTTAATCCTAATGCAATAGCAAGTTACTTGGCTTTCTTCTACAATCATTTAGAAGAAAGTTTTATAAAAAAAGTTTATAGATTAAAGCCCGCAAGCTACATTTTATATTCTTTAAAAGATAAAAAGATTACTTTAAATTCTTATTGGGATTTGAACTTTGAGGAAAATGATGAAATGGATTTGGATGCTGCCTTAAAAATTCTTGATACAAACTTAAAAAGTATAGTAAAGAATACTTTAATAAGCGACGTTCCCTTAGGAGTTTTGCTAAGCGGAGGAGTTGATTCAAGCGTTATAGCTAAGGTTGCCTCGGAACATTCAAGACTTAAAACAATGCATGTTACTGGTAGCGAAGAAGAAGTTAAATTTGCTGAGGAAGTTGTAAACTTAATAAAAAGTGATCATAAAACAATACATGTAAAAACAGATTTCATGAAAGATTTTGATCAAATTACTATTGCAATAGATGAACCTGTTGCTGATCCTTCAATTATTCCAACATTTTACATATGTAGAGAAATAAAGAAGGAAGTAACGGTTGCTTTAACAGGAGAAGGAGGAGATGAAATGTTCTGGGGATATCCTTGGATAAATATAAATGATATTCTTAGCAAATGGTTTAGCTTGCCTAAGTTCATTAGGAAAATTATGACTTCTTTAGGAAGTCATTTAAATAAAAATCTAGCAGGAACATTTCAAGACTTAAAGCGATATGAAAAATATAAGTATTATTCGTTGGATAATGCAGGTAAAAGATTGCTAAGGCTTTCTCATTTCAGCAAAGAAGAGTTAAAAAATATAATTGTAAATAGCTTCGAAGATCCTTTCATCGAATATGAAAATATGTTAAGAAAAGGTGATGGATATAAAAGCGCTGCATACGTTACCATTAAGAAAGTATTGCCGAATGATTTCTTGCATAAAGATGATAGAATTAGCATGAAAAACTCGCTAGAACTAAGAGCACCATTTTTAAATCATATTTTGATGCAAAAAATATTTAGCTTTAAAAACGAAGTAAAAATAAATCATGGAATAGATAAATATTTATTAAAAATATATGCAATTAAATATTTAAAAATACCTAAACATATAATTTTAAGAAAAAAAGTTGGATTTAGTATATCTTTAAAAAAATATCACAAAGATTTTATAAATAAAATTGATGAATTAAGTTATTTAATTAAGGAATTAAATTTAAATTATAATGAAATAAAGAAATATTATGAATATTATCCTTCCTATGAATATACAAATAGATTATTTTCAATCGCTTTACTTCTAAACTGGTATAAATTATACTTTGCTCATTAAAGTAGCATTCGTTGGACAAAGTTTTTCGCAAAAAAGGCAAAGCTATTTATTAAATGAACTAAGCAAATATTTTTTAATTTATGCATTGGTTCCTAATTGGAGTGAAAAATTAAAATATTTAGGAGTGCCGAAGCAAGTTCTTATAAATGAGAAAGAAGTAAAGTTTAACGTAATTTGGCATAAAGTATTGTTTGTAGACAAACCTTTGATACAATTTTATCCTACTGTAATTTTCAGCCTTTACAAAATAAAGCCTAAAATAGTAGTACTTAATCTTTACCATTCACTGATGGGCATATTAGTCGGGATATTCTGTAAAGTTACAAGAACACCGTTTATAGTAATTTCAGCATTAAATCCTACAATTAAATATAAGAAATTCGAAAGATTTATGCTTAGAATTTTATACTTAATCCCAGATTTTGTAGTAGTTCTAACTAATGGAATGAAAATAAAGTTAATTGAGGAACTAAAGGTCAATGAGAATAAGATCTTTATCATTCCTGAAAGTGGCTACAATGTTAAGGAAAGTATTAAGGAAAATGATAATAATTATGTAACTATCCTATATACAGGAAGACATGTATATGAAAAAGGATTATTCTACCTTATATTTGCCTTTAAGAAGTTGATAGATAAGGGATACAAAGCAAAGCTAATCTTATGCGGCGAAGGAATAATAACTGATGCTCTAAGAAAATTTTCAACAAAATTGGGCTTAAACGAGCTAATTGAATTTAGGGGTTATGTTGAAGAGGAGGAGCTACAGAAACATTTTGAGATGAGCGACGTTATAGTTTATCCTTCAATAAAGATAAAAAATTGGGAAGAACAATTTGGCTATAGCGTTTTGGAAGGAATGAGCAACGGTTTAGCTACAATAGTTACTGATTGCGGTTCATTACCTGAGCTGGTAGGAAATGCTGGTATTATAGTTCCTCAAAGAAACGTTGAAAGATTGGAAGAAGCCATGGAATATCTAATAAGAAATAAAGAGAAACTTAATGAATATAAAAAACTGAGCATAGAGAGAGCCAAAGAATTCTCCTTGAAGAATGTTTCAAAGAAATGGAAAAATTTAATAGAAGTCGCTTTGAAAATACGGAAATAATATTTGTTTTACCAAGCATAAGCGATTATATGCCATTAAGATTTGGAGGAGCACAAGTAAATACCTTAAATATAGCAAAAAAGTTATCTGAAATCTTTAAAATAACATTAATTTCTTCTTTCAGATATAAATATAAGAAAAATATACATATAAATAAAAATTTGAAAATAAATCAAGTATATTTTCCCTGTTATGATTCCATAAAAATGAATAAAATCAATAAGATTTTTTCAATTTTTGCTTCTCTATTATTTTATACCATACAAGTCTCATTTATCATAATAAAAAGCAAATCTAAAGTAATTATATTTTATGATAAATCTGAATTAATAATTCCATCAATAATAGCTAAAATTATTAAAAAGAAGGTTATTTTTTATGAAGGAAATGAGTATCCATGGAATATTTATAGAAATTATAATGTCTCATCAATCAGTTGGGGCTATAATATTTTTACAGGAAAATTAGCTTTGAAATTAGCTGATAAAATAATAGCTCAAAATGCACGAATAAAAAGAGGCATGCTACAATACACGAAAAAAGAAATAGAAATAATTCCTGTTGCTGTTGATACTGAATTCTTTAAGCCTATCTTCAAAGAAAAAGAAAATATCGTTGGCTTTTTAGGAAGATTAGAAAAAGAAAAAGGCGTCGATTTGTTACTTGAAATTGTTGACCTTGCTATGAAAAAGCATCCTGAATTAAAGTTCATGATAATCGGCGATGGCTCATATAAGAATAAATTTGCTGATAAGAAAAATGTAGTATTTCTATCTTGGGTTCCCAGAAACAAGTTACCAGATTACATAAATAAAGCTGATGTTTTCATAAGTTGTCAAGAAGGGATAGGTTTAGGAGAAAGCGAAATATTAGCGTGCGGAAGACCTATAATTACATTAAATTCCACTGTTAATAAAGAAATAATCAAACCTAATTTCAATGGTTTTTTATGTAAGCCTAAATCAGAAGATTACTTAGATTCAATTAGAACAATTTTAAATAATGAAAAGTTATTAAAAGAAATGCAAATAAATGCAAGATGGGTTGCTGAAGCCTTTCTTTCATTAAGTTCTATAGCAAATAAGTGGCTTGCCTTAATTTCTGATATAATTAAAAATTAAACCCAACAACCACATAAATGTATCATAAACTAATTGGTAAGTTCTCGCTCAATTTTATAACGTTACAATTAATGTGCAAGAATTTAATACGATAACGATATAATAAGAAATAAATTGTTAAGGATTCTATTTCTTCAAGATTTTCCAAGCATGCATACCTATCATATACCGTTTCTTTTTTTGTTAGGTAGAGAACTGAAGACTTTTGGTTTGGAAGTGTTTTTTTCCGATTACAGGAGACTGGTATGGCTAAATAATAATGATATTTCATTTTCAAAAATTTATATAAATTATAAAGCAAATAAAATAAATTTAAATATTATTTCAATATTAACTCCCTTATTTTACAATAAATTTTTTATTAACATCACTTACAATATAGAAGAAAAAAATTTAGAAAGATTTCTATTAAGAAATAAAATAGATATGGTCTTTACACATAAATATTTTAAACCAATTATTAGAATGGTCCAAAAACATAAAATTAAATTAATTTTATTTAGCGGTGACGAAGATTTCTCCAAAGAGTGGTTTGATTTTGCTAGAGAAAGCGATTTAGTATTTTGTGCTTCAGAGTATGGATTTAAAATACATAAAGAGAAAGGTATTCGTTCCGAGATACTTAGATTTGCGGTAGATGACAAACTCTTCAAACCTATTACCAAAAACAGGATATTAGATTTTGTATTTATAGGAAGAAACTTGTATGACAGAGAAAAAAAATTCTCGAAGATGATATTACCTTTAATAAAAAAATATGGTAAAAAAATACATTTATTTGGCTTTGGTTGGGAAAAATTTAAAGATACATGTAGCGTTCATGAGCCAGTATTTTGGTATTTGCAACCCTTAATTTATTCATGTTCAAAGATTTCTCTAAACGTTCATCGATTTTCATACATTGTCAACTACCGTACCTTTGAAACTCTAGCATGTAAGACCTTTTTGCTAAGCGATTATACAAATGAGTTAGAAAAATTGTTTGAAAATAAAAGAGAGATAGTTATGGTTAATGATGAGAAGGAAATTATTGAACTTGCACAGTATTTTTTAGATAATGAAGAAGAAAGAAAGAAAATAGCAAGTAATGGTTATGAAAAAGTAATAAAGAATCATACCTTTAAACAAAGGGCTAAGAAGGTTTATGATGCGATAAGACTATTATGACTAATACAAAATTGGCACCAGAATAAAATTTCGTGTTTATCGCTATTTAACTAACATTTTAAAAATACTTTAAACTGAAACTCTTAATTCGTGTGAAATAAAAAGAAATTTGACAATCCGTTAAGCTTAAACACTCTTAATTTTAATTATGTTATCTTTACATTATAACTATTATTAACTTACCTAATTAAATTATATTATGAAACAATTAATTATAAAAATCTTAGAATTAATTAATTATAAGAATCTTAAATATGTATTATATCTAATGATAGGAATATCTATAGTTTTAACTATTTATAATTTATTTAATTTAACTGCAATTGGTATTTTCTTCTTAATGAATATTTTAGCGGTAACATTAGGAATATTTTCATATATTATTATAAAACCAAATAATAAAAATAAAATAGATCCAATAATTAATTATAAAAATATTTACATAACAATTATAATATTTTTTGCTCTATTATCATTTTCCTCATTATTAGCATACTTTAGTATAACATATAGATCATTATTATATTTCATATTTTTATCATTTGCTTTCTTTATTATAGCCTTCCAAATATTATTTTTAAATCTTGATAAAAAATTAGCTAAAATTATTTTATTTGAAATAATTTTAATTGTTATAATAAATAAAATTTCAATTTATTTTATTAATTATGAAATAGCTTGGTGGGATTCATTTTTCCATTATACTGTAATTTATAATATATTTAACACAAACCAATTACCACCAGCTGAAACTAACTGGGGAGCCTTCGGTCTATTCCATACTTTTAATACGATAGTTTTAAAAATATTATTCAACGAAGTAAATATAAATTATATTTATATTGATCTTTTAATAATATTTGTTATTATTATATTTGCTTATTATATTACATATCGAATATCAAAAAGCTTTAAAGCTGGTTTATTTGCTTCAATTTTAGCATCTATATTATTACCAGATCCTCACTTTACTCCACATCCTTTTAGTTTTATGTTATTTTTAATCGCTATTTATTTACTTTACAATGTTATTTTTAATCAAAAATTATCAAGAAAAATGTTCTTACTATTAGTTTTACTATCTTTTTCTTCGTTTCTATATCATCCATCTTCTGGTATATTTTTATCTATAATTTTTATAACCATGAATATTATCTTATTTTCATTAAGAAATTTAAACAAATTATTTCCTTATATTTATTTAATAGTTACAATTTCCTATTTAATTTACGTTACTGGTGTTTTCTTTGAAGAGTTCATAAGAAGATTAACTTTACCTACGACAAACCCTGGTTATTATGAATATTTAGCAGGAGGAAAAAGTTTTCATGAATATATTTCCTATTATATTTTTTCTCATATTCATTATCCAATAATTATTTATTTTGCTTCTTTAGCAATTCCTTATTTAATTTTAAATAAAAACTTCAAAAATTATTATTTGCCAATAATAATAACAATAGCTTTTATGTTTCCTTTTATCTTATTAATTACTTATAGAATATCAGAACAAACCATTGGAACATGGTTAATTGTATTTATGGCTGCTTTAATAGGAGGAGCTTCAATTAGCACGTTATCCAATATTACAAAGAAGAAAATTTTAAGTATTTTTTTAATTTTAGTAACATTAGCTTTCTTTGTTTTTATATTAAATACCGATGATAATCTTTATTTCGAAAAATCCAGCAGTCCTTTTATTAGAGCGTTATTTAAAACAGATTCAATGTATAAAACTAAGGAATTTATGGGAGTTTTACCAAAGGATAAAAATTTCACAGCTGAACATTGGATTCTAGAAGCCATAAGCACATATGAGTATTTTGAAAAGGAAATACGTAAAGGCTTTAAACCGTTATACATGATAAAATTAGATGAGGAGGCACCTGATATTGTTTATATTTTTAGCAAATACGGTATAGAAAGAAATGGAGCATATTATGAAAAATATCTAGTTTATAATTTCATAAGTGAAATAAAAGAAAAAGAAGCAAACATCTTATTAAATTCAGATAATGTTATAATATTACAAAAATAAAAATTTCAATAATTACGTATATCTGCATAATTCAACTTTAGTATTGGATAAAACTATTCATGAATAGAACAGTTAGTTTACTTTGAATAAATTATGCTTAAAATACTACTAGTAACTTCAGGAACTGTTCAAAATATGCTTCTTTTTCCATTATCTAAAATTTTAAATAATAAATATAATTTTCAATCTAATGTGATGAATATAAACAAGTTAACTAATTTAAATAAAATAAGTTCATATTTTATTAATATTCGCCTATTTAAACCTATTAAATATTATTGGGAATATTCAAACATTTTAAGATATTTAAAAATTTTAAAACCAGATTACGTTATTACAGGTTTTCATCTTGGAAAACCCTTTATTGAAGCTTGTGAAAGATTAGATATAAAAAAGATACTGTGGGATATGGATGGAACTTATTATTATGACAGGCATATTTTCGAAGAATACAAGGATTATGATTTTATTTTTACTGTTAGTAAACTTAGCGAAAAGATCTTTAATAAACAAGGAGTTAAAAGCCGCTGGTTGCCATTAGCATTCGATCCTGATATATTTAAACCTCTCCATTATAAAAAAAAGAAATTAGATATATTTTTCGCTGGCTCAAATCTTCCTAATAGAATAAATAATTATAGAAAATATTTAATACCGTTAATTGAGAAATATGGCCATAAATTATATTTAGCAGGTTCTGGATGGAAAAAAAGCAATATAGTTAATGATTGTAAATATCTAGGAGAAATACCATATAATTTTTTAAACATATTATATAATTTAAGCAAAATTAATTTAAATATACTAAGAGATGATGTAGCAAATGATTATTTAGCAATAAATTCGAGATTTTTTGAAATATTAGGAAGCGGTTCTTTTATGATCAGCTCAGAAATCAAAGGAATTCATGAACTTTTTGAAATAAATAAAGAAATTGTAATGGTTAAATCGCGTGAAGAGATGTTAGAACTTGTAGAGTACTATTTAAATAACGAAGAAGAAAGACTTAAAATTGCCAACCGAGGATACCAAAAAGCAGTAAAATATCATACCATAGAAAAAAGAGCAGAAATAATATCAAATATTATTACAAGAATATAGCATGAAAGTAATAAAAGTAAAGTTTAGTTTAATACCGGTTATAGATGACTGAGAAGATATTAGAGTTATTAAAGAACCAAATGCTCTATAACTAAATTGGAATAACGGAATGCTGATAACTAAGAAGTTCCGATGAGAAAACAGCGAGAGATTCCTAGGAATTCTAAAAATTAAAAAAAGAATAACTCCATGAATAAAGTTTAGTTTAATATATTTCATTAGCATTTTTATGCCATTTTTTAACAAACGAGTTCTAATGATAAATGACCAATTTAATTATTTGAGCAGTGGCGGTCATTGGAGGACAATAAATTTAGCAGAAGGCCTTAATTACTTAAAATATGATGTTTGGTTAGCTACGCCTCATTTAAAATTTCATATTAAAGAACTTAAGAAAATTAATGTTTCAAATCTCATACAAAAATACAATAATAATATTATTAATCATTTATTAAATGCAGTTTTGCCTTTCAGATATGCTTTAGAAAAAACTAAATACAAATTTGTATATTTACAACTTCCAATGCCGATTACTAAAGGCTTTTGCGAGTTTATATTTAAATTCAAATTTACCCCTACCGTATTGGATTTTGGAGATCTTTGGGGGTATAAATCATATGAGAGTATTTTTGCTACCTTACATGAAGCGATAGCATCTATAATCGTTAAAAATGCTACTATTGTTACCGCTGCTTCTAATGAATTAGCTAATTACTTAAAGAGATTATCTAAAAGGAATGTTTACGTATTAAATAACTCTGTTGATTGTATTAATGTGTTTAATCCTGCTCTTTATCCTTTCGATAGAGAGAAATTTGGGATTCCAAAGGAAAAACTAGTAATAATTTATTCAGGTACAATTTCAAAATCCAAAGGTGTACATAATATAGTTCGTGTAGCTGAAAATATTCCAAAGGATTTGCTAAAAGAATTATTGTTTTTTATTGTAGGAGATGGGCCTTATTTGAATGAGATGAAAATAAACGTTAAGAAATTGGGTTTATCAAACAGCTTCTATTTTACAGGATTTGTTCCTAGAGAAGAAATACCAAAATATTTAAAATTAGCAAACCTAGGAATAGTTTCTCCTTCTCCTATAAGAGGTGGATTGATAAAACTAGCTGAATATATGGCAATGGGAATTATTCCAATAGTTCCTCCTAATTCATGGCCT
>JAVVGB010000009.1:0-39322 GCA_032249315.1 Thermoproteota archaeon | reverse complement strand
CAACAAGGTAATCTATTGTTGTTAATTCAGGTTCTTCTGAAATAAATATAAGATTTGATTTAGATTCCTCAGCTATTGCATGGATTGTCTTCTCAACTTTCAATCTTTCCTTTTTTTCCTGCTCTTTTACCATCGCATCCCAACTGTCAAAAATCATCAAATTTTTTTCTCCTTTTATATTAGGCAAAATTGAATTAAGAAAAGAAGACAATGTAGCTAATCTTGCATCTTTAGTAGTAACTTGTGTATATAATATTTCTTTAAAGTTTGGAAAATGAGTTAATAATTTAATTGGAGATAGTCTCGTTGAAAAATAAAATACTTTTCTGTTATTTTTTAAAGAATGATAAGCTAAAGTTAAAGCTAAAGTAGTCTTTCCAGAACCAGGTTTACCCTTTATTAGTAATGAATTTCCTTCAATTGAAAGAAAATTATTTAAAGTCTCAATTAATCTCATATTATTACTTTCAAATTATATCTATATAAATTTTAAATTTTTAAATATAACAATTTTCTAAATATTCAATCTCCTACATAAATTACTTCATCAAAACCTTTCAATTTTTCATCTCCTGTAACTATTCTAGCTTTATATTTCTTAGCTGTAGCTAATATTATACTTGATATTAACGGTAATTTATAAGCAATCCTAATTTTGGAAGCTTCTCTTGCTATTTCTTCATCGACTTCAACAATAAAGCTTCTCTTTATAACTACTTGAATTTTATTTTTTGCAACACTTGGACCAAAATGCTTAGATAACCAATATTCAATTTCTAAAAGATTAATGGTCGAAACAATTATTTCTTCATTACCATCAATATAGATTGCTACATCATCAGCTTTTTCTCCTCCTTTCCAATATTCTATCCAAGCATGAGTATCAACTAACACGCTCATATTCTTCTCTTATAAAGGTAGGAATTTTAGATAAAGAACCTTTTTCACTTTTTTCAATTTTTTTGCTTTCATTTATTAGCTGTCTTATTAATTCAGAATAACTTTTTACTCTTCTTTCTTTTTTTAACTTTTCTAAAATTTTCAAAGTATCTTGATCTATTTGTATTGTAGTCTTATTTGTCATAGGTTTATAATTTATATTTTTATAATTTATAAAGTTATTGCAATATAAATTATAGCTTTATAGCTCGGGTGGGATTCGAACCCACGTCTTGGGGTCCAGAGCCCCACAGGATTGGCCAGCTACCCCACCGAGCTATCTATTTTATTTATCTACAATTACTTTTTTAAAATTTTTCCTATTCTTTCTTTATTTATATAATATACTAAAGCGGAAATTATTATAGCAAAAACTAAGATATAAATTAAATTAACAAAGCTTACATTGCTTTTATGTTTTTCTATGGCTTTTAATGTTAATAAATATGCTAAATTTATTACATACTGTAAAAGATCATTTACAACCTTTTCATAACTAGAATCTCTTTGAGATTTTTCTATATTAGTAATGTTAAGTTCTTTAATTTTGCTTTTGGTAAACAGTGCTAATTTAACCAATTCATCGTCAATACTACCAACTATATAATTTTTATCGATTTTTAATTTTTCAACATCACTACCAAGAATTAGCGCTTCAAACTTTAAAGCTAAAGTATTATTCCAATCTTTTCCAATTCTGAAAGGATTGGATAAATCAACAACATAACTAATGAATTTTCCTAATTCATAATTTGCTTCTTTTATACTACCTTCATCAAGTTTTTTTGTAAATGAATTATATGAATTGACAGCAAACTCTAGTAAATTTCCTGTATTATTTTCAGGAATATAATAAAGCTCAAGAACACCTTTACTTTCTTGTATTCCGCGGGAAATTTCTCCGAAATAAGAATTAATAGAATAAGACCATTCGTAGGGTAATTCATTAATTATTTTTTCAGCTATTAGTCTTTTAACTGGTACAGTATAAGAGTAAACAGGTGTAACTAAAATAAAACAAATCAAAAGAAATACAATAAATAATGTAGCATATTTCATATCACTTTGTTTGTTTTTTCTCTATATATTTTTAACCTTTCTTTTTTACTTTCTAGTATTTAAAAGCTTTTTCCTTTCCATAAAAAATTAATGGAAAATTTTTTAATTGACCGAAAAACTTATATATTAGTTGCAGTAGAAATTATTTGCAATAAATTATGTCCGCACCTGAAAAGAAAGGTGGTTTTGAGATTATATCCTCAGAAGAACCTTCAGAATGCCCATACTGCAAAAGTAAAAGATTATTTTATAGCTTCGATAGAGGAGAAATTACATGTATTGAATGTGGTTCAGTAGTTGTTATTAGGAAATTGGACAGAGGTCCTGATTGGAGAGCTTTTACAGCTGAAGAGAGAGAAAGAAGAAGTAGGACAGGTCCTCCAATAAAATCATCTCTTATAACTCCTTCAGCGACTTCTGCTACAATAGATTGGAGCGGTAAAGATGCTTTTGGAAGAAAGTTAACTTCTAAGCAAAGATTTGATATGATAAGATTGAGGAAATGGCATAAAGTAAGCATTAGTTCTTCAATGGAAAGAAATCTTGTTCAAGCTATGGAAGAACTTGAAAGATTAACTAATCAAATAGGATTACCTAGCGTAGTAAAAGATGAAGCATTCTTAATTTATAAAACAGCCATAAATAGAGGCTTAGTTAAAGGAAGATCGATAAGCGGTGTTGTAGCTGCTGCACTTTATGCTGCTTGCAGAAGATTAAAAATTCCTATTACTTTGGATGAGCTTACAAAATACACAGATAATGCTGCAAGAAAAGATATTGCAAGATGTTATAGATTTTTAGTAAAAGATGCAAACATTAAAGTATCAATTGCGGATCCTATAGACTTTCTTGATAAATTAATTCATGTATTAGGAGTTAAGCCTATCATTTACTCCAAAGCTAAAGAATTAATAACGGAGGCCAAAGAAAAAGGATTGACAGCTGGTAAGGATCCTGCAGGTCTTGCAGCAGCTGCAGTTTATATTGCTGCAACTTTGAATGGTGAAAAATTAACACAAAAGGATGTAGCAAAAGCTGCTAACGTAACGGAAGTAACTGTAAGAAATAGATTTAAAGAATTGGTAAAGAGGCTCAATATAACAGGAATTGAAGTAGAGTAAAATGCCAAAAGTAAATCAAAAGGAAAGAACAATAATTTTAACTAAGGAAATAACAAGAGGAATAGAAAAACTAAATTTACCTTATTCAACTTTAAAAGGAGCTTTAGATATAGCTGGAGAATTATTAGGTAAAAAAATAGGTAAAAAATTTTCTCCAAAAGTTTTTGCAGCAGCTATTTTATATACTGCTTGTTTGGAAGATTCCCATCCTATATTAATGAAAGAAATATGCAAGGCTATAGGCTTAAATAAAAAAGAACAAAGAAAGTCAATGGAAGTCTATTCCATGATAGCACAAAAGATTAGAAAGGTTTTAAAACCAAGTATGAATAAATACATTGAAAGGTTGATCGATTCCTTAGGATTGAATGATAATGTTAAAACTAAAGCTCTTCAAATAATTGAGGATGCAAAACAAAGAGGCTTGACTTCAGGAAGAAATCCTATAAGCATAGCTGCTGCAGCAATATATATTGCAGCTAAAAAGTTAAAAATTTCAATAACGCAAAAAGAAATAGCTTTTAAAGCCCATATAACTGAAGTTACTTTAAGGAATAGGTACAAAGAGTTATTAAGAATAATTGAAGGAAAGGATAAGTTTACAACAAAAAAGAGATTAATAACCCCACTAAGTTGAGTTATTTAACTTAAATAGCGAGATATATTTTGAACGAAATTTATACATAACATTTAGTTTGTTAGCTTAGTAGATTGCAATACCATTTACAAGTTTCATTAATCTAAGGCATTTTTCTTTACAATAAAGTTCAACAAGTTATGTAAGCAGATATAATCGAGCAATGAATGTATTAAAGTGGTCTATGGGCTATATGCTATAGCAGGGACTACTTTGACATAGCTTAGAACTCGGTAGAAGCCATAAACCATGAGGCTAAGGAACCAAGAATCTACCGACATTAGTTGTGGGGAGTGTCAAAATTACTTTTATAGCTTATTGAAATGTTTTTGTTATTAAAAATAAATAATAATTTTTTTGCCATAAACATAAGATTTTTCATACTTCATAATTAAGGATAATTTCGAGAAATTCTTTAAATTTATAAAGAAATTTAAACTGATAATCTTATGAAATATAACAGAGCTTTATACATTGGAAGATTTCAGCCCTTTCATAATGGCCACTATGAAGCATTAAAATGGATATTGGAAAGAAGTGATAAAGTAATATTAGGTATAGGTTCTGCACAATATAGTCATACAAAAGAAAATCCTTTTACAGTAGGAGAAAGAATAGAGATGATCTCAAATCAACTTATAGATGATAAATTGATAGATAGAGTAATTATTGCAGCGATACCTGATACAAATGAACAACATAGTTTATGGGTTTCAGTAGTTCAACAGTATTGCCCTAGTTTTGAAGTAGTATTTTCAAACGATCCATTAACTAGATTATTATTTACCGAAAAAGGAATAAAGGTTGAATCGATACCTTTTTTTGAAAGAGAAAAATATGAAGCTACAAAAATTAGGGAAAGAATAGCTGCAGGCTTAAATTGGGAAGAATTTGTTCCTAAAAAAGTAGCTGAATATATTAAAGATAAAAAATTGGATGAGCGATTAAGGAAATTGTATTCAAAATGAGCCTTCTATTATTTTTATCAACTCATTAACTATAAATGATTTAAATTCTTCTAAACTTATTTTACCAAAGAATACAACGATTCCATTTCTCGTAAGACCCACCGTTCCTTGAATTATTTTAGGAACAAAAACTATATACCATATCTTTCCATGCTTTAAATATTCATAATAAAGTTGGGTATCTGCTAAGGCTTCACCATACAATGATAATTTATTTACGCCTGGAATATCTAAGTTATCAAAAAGTAATACTTTGGTACTTTCTTTATTATTCTCATGATATTTTTGAAGAATTTCAGGAGCTATTCTTACTTCAGTTATTTTACCTATTTTTATAAAGAGAAGTTTACTTAACTCATTTGCGATCATATTGCAAACATTCTTTTTACCAAAAATTATAAGATAATTTTTACCGTTAAATAAAAAAGAAATCCTTGTTTCCAAAGTTTTAATTACAGGATTTTTTAATCCTCTTTGATTTATGAATATGATCAAATCCTTTTGATATACGGCTTCAATTTCTTTTTCATTAACAACTCTTACATCTTTTATATTGGTAAGCAATTTAAATGGTTTACCATCAATCTCTTCTATCGTTTCATATTTATAATTTGAAATTTTCATTCTTATTTCATTCAATTTGCTTTCTTTTGGCAAATTAAAAATTTTAGCTGAGATTACCATAAGCTTTTTAATTTTATGTTATAAATATATTTAAGTTGAGAACCTATATTAAAGAAGTTATTTTAGAAAATTTCCTTTCATATGATTACGCTAGAATACCTTTGTTTAAAGGGATTAATTTAATTACTGGACCTAACGGAAGTGGTAAATCCTCTATATTACTTGGAATTTCTGTAGCCTTAGGTCAAACCTATACAGAAAGAGGAAGAAGATTGAGTGACCTTATTAATTATAATAAAGATGTTGCAAGGGTATCTATAATTTTAGATAATACTCCGCAAGAAAACAAAAGACCTTTCCCATTTTCAAAACTAGATCAAGTAATGATATCAAGAATAATAAGAAAAGATGGGAATTATTGGTTTGAATTTAACCAAGAAGTTATAGATAAATATCAGTTGCAAAGGTCTCTTAAAAGATTAGGAATAGATCCAGATAACATGCTAATAATAATGCATCAAAATATGATCGAAAGATTTGTAGCTTTAGATCCAAGAGAAAGACTGATCTATTTTGAAGAAGTCTTAGGTATCTTAAACTTTAGGAAAAACATACAAGGAGCAATATCAAAATTAGAGGAAATTGAAAAAAGCAGAAAAAGTATAGAAGAAGCGCTAAAGAATGCTGAAACTAATTTAAATTATTGGAAAAAAATGTATGAAAAATACGAAAGAAAAATAGAGTTAAATAAAAAATTAAATAAACTAAAGAATGAATTGTTTTGGTGTAAATATAATGGAACTTTAAATGAAATAGATAAAAAGAAACTAGAGTTAAATAAATTAAATAATAATAAAGAGAAATTAACTAATGAAATATTTTATCTTAATAATTTAATGGATAAGAATAGAAAAAAATTTGATTTAATAAAAGAAAAATTAGAAAAAAATGATATTAATTATGATTTAATAAAAGAATTATTCTTAGAAATTGAAAATTATTCAAATTATAAATCAGAAAAAGTTTTAAAAGAGTTTAAATTGGAATTAATAAATGAAGAAATAAATAAAATTAATAATGATTTAAATATTTTATTAAATTTATTAAAGGATTTGGAAAAGAAAAAACCTTCCGAATACTTTGAACCAAGGTCAGATTTAAAAGAAATTGAAGACGAAATAAAGCTAATACAATTTGAAATTAAAAATATGGGAGAAATAACTGATGAAATACCACAAAAATATATTGAATACAAAAATATATATGATGAAATAAATTTAAAATCTTCTGAAATAAACGAAAATAAAAATAAGTTATTAAATGAGCTAAACGAGAGAATAAAAGCTTGGAAAAATAACTTAATAAAAATACTTGAAGATGTAAACAAAGAATTTAGTAAGATACTTGAATATATTGAAGGAGTTGGAAATATAGAAATACATAATATAGATGATATTAACAATGCCTCTTTAGAAATAAAAGTAGGATTTAGAGAAAATATTGCAAGAGTTCTTGATAGTTATTCTCAGAGTGGAGGAGAAAGAACTTTAGCTACATTAGCTTTTTTATTATCATTACAAAAGTATATGAAATCCCCAATTAGAGCAATAGACGAATTTGATACGCATATGGATCCTTTAAATAAGGAAAGAGCTACAAAATTAATTACTTCAATAGTTCAAAATGATCCTAATTTGCAATATATTATAATTACCCCTGATCCATTGCTTGAATTTTTTAACGAATGTAATATAATTATAGTTACAAAACAACAAGGTATTTCAAAAGTCGGAAAATTAAAATAACTACCCAAATACGTTCATTATTTCTTTAAATTTTCTCATTCTTTCTATAAATTCTTCAACATTAACCTCACCAAACCAACATGCTACATGAATAACTCCTGATTTTTTATATTTTTCAAGATCATTTATAATTTCCCTATCGCTTCCACCTAAAGAAACTCTTAACTCTCCTGTAGTACCTTTATACATTATTTTTCTTCCTCCTACATTAACTAATATTCTTAAAAATATGGGCTTACTGTAAGGAGATAATTTATTTAAAATTTCTCTTCCCTTTCTAATATCATCATAATGCATACCTACAGGAAACCAACCGTCACCAATTTTAGCTGCTCTCTTTATTGCTCTTTTAGAATTACCACCTATTAAAATTTTAGGGATTTTGATAGGTTTAGGTAAAGATACAAAATTTACAGTTTCCTCATCGATTTTATATTCAATTTCTTCTTTTACCCATATTTCCTTCATAGTTTTAATGTATTCATCAGCAATTTTTCCTCTATTTTGAAAGTCTTTTTTAAGAAAAACAAATTCTTCTCTAAGCCAGCCTACACCTATACCAAGTATAACTCTTACTTCACTTAAGTTGTCTATTGTAGCAATTTCTTTAGCTAAAATAATAGGGTCTCTTAAAGGTAAAACAATTATAGAAGTTCCTAATAAAATGTTTTCTGTTTTTGCAGATAAATAAGCTAATGTGGATATTGATTCATAGGTATTTACATAAGTTCTTTCTTTTTTAGGAACAATAATATGATCTGTTGTCCATATAGAGTCATATTCAAATCTCTCAGCACTTTCTGCAACTTTATCTATAGTTAGCTTATTTGCATTGTTACCAAAATTAGGAATGCAAACACCAAATTTCATAACATTTATATTTTTAATTTATCAATAAAAATAATTAAAATGAAAAGAGTTTGCCCAAGCTGTCGTAGGAGATTAAAGAAAGAATATTATAATTTACATGTAGCAGTTTGCAGAACTCCACCACCAGCACACATCACTTTAAGTTCAAGGGGTCCAAAAACGTTTATTTGCAGAAAATGCAATGCTAGAATTTCAGGAAGAAGAAACTATAGAAGACATATGAAAGAAGCTCATTGAGGTTCCAATTTTATCGTTAACGCTAAAATAAAAGAAATAAAAGTAAATAAAGAAATAAATAAAAAAGAAACAAAACTTACTTCAAAGAATTCTAAAATTACGCCTCCTATAAATGGTCCAATAAAGAAACCAAAATCTACCAATGTTCTATATACACTTAAAGCTGCAGTTAGAGTTTCTTTTGTGGATAAATCAGCTATATATGCAGCAAAAGGACCTGAAAAACCAAGAATTAACCCTAAAAATAAAATTAATAATTGAAGATAAAAGAAATCGCTTACTAAAGGAATTAAAGTTACAAATACGGAAGAAAATAAAAGACATATTAAAAGATTAAATTTTCTTCCAATTTTATCGCTCAATTTTCCACTAGGCCATGTTGTAACAAGAGTTGCTATTCCTAATGTACTTATAATTAAACCTATAGACGATTCGCTTAATTTAAATTTCTCATAAATTAAAATTGGTAAAATTACAGAAATTAAAGATGTTCTAAGAATAAAAATTGAAGATATGCTAAAACTAACTATTAATATATTTTTATTTTTTATTACTTTTATAAAATTACTAATTTTTATATTAGTAGTACTTAAATTATATCTAATATTCTTTTTTGTAATTATAATAATTATTAAAGAAAATAATATGAGTAAAAAATATGCAAGGAAAACATATCTAAGTCCAAAATGTTCCGAGATATATCCTCCTGGCAAGGGCCCTATCGCAGTTCCAACAAGTAAACCCGTTGTGTATATGCCCATCGTTCCTCCTCTTTCTTCCTTTTCCGTATACTCAGCTAATATTCGTAGAGCCATTAGAATATAGATTAAAAATCCAATTCCCTCTATAATTTTAGCAATAACAAAATGAATTAAATTTTGAGAGAAAAACAAAATAATTGAAGATGCTAAAATAAAGACTAAACCTAATATTGCAGAATTAAAAGGATTCCTTTTTTCGAGTAAAATTCCAAACGGAATATTAAGAGGAGCTCTTGCCAAACCATAAGCTGATATTACCAAACCTATGATTAAATTTGAAGCGCCCAATTCCCTAGCAAAAATTGGAAGGATTGGTATAGTCATAGAAAATCCTGTCATTATAAAAAATATAACTAAACTAAAGTTTATTATGATACGCTTATTAGATTTTTTCATGTGCTGTTTTATAATATGTAATGTATGAATTAAGTTGGCTATATGCTAATATTTGAAATATTCCTGCAAATATTCCGAATAATCCATAAATTATAATAGCTATTATTATTTCAACTGTTAAATTAATTAAAAATAATACAATCGAAGATAATAACGCAAATAAATTATAAATCAATAATATAATACCATTGATAATTATATAATAAGATGAAGAAATTTTATCAATTTCTTTTTTCTCAATATAATCATTTATTTTATAAAATATTGTTAAAGAAAAAATAGCTAATAGAGATATAAATAAATTTATTACAGAGCTGATAACCAGCGATAAATTCTCTTGCAATGAGAAGATCGCAACAGATAAATTAACGATAACGATCATAATAACTGAAATAGCAAAAAATGAGGTAAAAACTACAGCTATTCTTAGGTTACTTATTAATTTATATGGAATTTCCAAAGTTTCTTTTTCCATAGATTTTTTAGTTAAATTAAATTAATAAATATAATGAATTTAATTGAAAAATATCTTTCAAAAACAAAAAAATCTAAAGAGCTATTTGAAAGAGCTAAAAATTATTTCCCTGGAGGAATAAACCATAATGCAAGATTTTACAAACCTTATCCAATATTTGCTAATAAAGCTAAAGGAAGTAGAATATATGATGTTGATGGAAATGAATACATAGATTTTTGGATGGGACATGCAGCTTTGATTTTAGGTCATTCTCCAGATTTCATTATGAACGAAATAAAAGAACAAATTTATAATGGTACGCTATATGGTACACCTAGTGAAGATGCTATAATGTTGGCTGAAATGATCAAAAAATGCGTTAAAAATGTTGAAAAAATAAGATTCTGCAATTCTGGAGCTGAAGCAACAATGTATGCTATAAGACTTGCAAGAGCTTATACAAAGAAAAGATACGTATTGAAAGTCAGAGGAGGATGGCATGGTTATAATACACCTCTTTCAAAAAATGTATGGAAGGAAGAAAGTTTAGGTATATTAGAAGAAGAAACAAAATATACTTTATCTTTTACTTTTAACAGCATAGATTCTTTCAAAAATACCTTAAAATTATGCAAAGAAGACTTAGCATGTGTTATTTTAGAGCCAGTACTAGGGGCAGGAGGGGGTATTCCTGCAAATCAAGATTTTTTAAGTATAATTAGAGAAGAAACTGAAAAGGTTGGAGCATTATTAATTTTTGATGAAATTATTACAGGATTTAGACTAGGTTTAGGAGGAGCGCAAGAATATTATAAAATAAATGCTGATTTAATAACATACGGAAAAATTATAGGTGGAGGTTTTCCCATCGGTGCTGTAGCAGGAAAATCTGAAATATTAAATTTAGCAGATCCTACAAGAAAAAATGGAGTTTGTAAAATAGGAGGAGGGACTTTTTCTGCAAATCCTATAAGCATGAAAGCAGGATATTTAACATTAAAATATTTATATGAACATAAAAGCGAAGTTTATGATAAAATAAATACTCTTGGAAATATAGCAAGAAAATCTATCGATAAAATTTTGTCTGAAGCAAATATATCCTCGCAAACCACAGGAATTGGTTCCATACTTATCACCCATTTTTTAAATGAAGAAGTTGAAGTTGTTAATTCTTATGAAGATGTATTAAAATGCAATAAAGAATTGCAACATTTATATTATCTTTACTTAATGACAGAACACAATATTTTCTTTTTACCGGCACATGTAGGAACAATATCATATGCTCATACTGATACAGATATTCAAAAATTAATTTCAGCTACATTAGATTTTTCACTAAATATAAAAAATATAAAAATTTAACAAGATAATTAGCCATGGATATTTTAGATAAAGCTATAGAATACGCATTGAAATTAGGAGCAAAATTTGTTGAAGCTAAATATCTAAAACAAAAAGAGTTATCAATTAAATATACGGATGGATCATTGAAGTCGATCTCTTCTGGAGAAGATGAAGGAATAAGCATAAGAATTTTTATAAATGGCGCATGGGGATTTGGAGCAAGCAATGAGATCAATATCAATTCTGTATATAACTTAGTAGAGAAAGCCTTTAAAATTGCTAAAACAAATTCGGAAAGGATTAAAGAAAAATATGAAATAAAACATGTTAAAAGTTATAAAGCTAAATCAATAATAAAAACACGCATAAATTTCGATGATGTTGCAATAGAAGAAAAAGTAAATTTAGTTAAAGAATTGGATAAAAGAATGTTTAATTTTGATAAAAGAATAAAGAGTACAACAGTCAATTATAATGAAAACCAAGATATTATTTATGTTAAAAATTCTTTAGGCAACGATGTATACAAAGAGGATAATTATCTTTATTTAAGTACAACAGCTTATTCTTTGGAAAATGGAGTAAGAGGATTTGGTAGAGAAGCAAAAGGAGGTGTGGGAGGATACGAATTAATTGAAGAAAAAAATATGTTAGAAATAGGTGAAAAAGCAGCTAAAAAAGCAGTTGAGCAACTTAAAGCTAAAAGTGTTAAACCTGGAAAATATGTTTGTATTTTAGATCCTATAATTGCTGGCGTTTTTGCCCATGAAGGAATTGGCCATCCTGCTGAGGCTGATGCAATAGTTGAGAGAAATTCTGTGCTTGAAGGTATAATTGGAAAAACAATTGCTTCAGAAAAAGTAACAATAATTGATAATCCTTTAATTGATAAAGCATTTGGATATTATGAATATGATGATGAAGGATTTCTTGCAAGACCAAGAAAAATTATTGAAAACGGAATACTTAAGGAATATTTGAATAATCTAGAAACAGCCTCAATATTAAACATGGAATTGAATGCTTCTAGTAGAGCTGAAGGATATTTAAATGAGCCTTTGGTAAGAATGAGCAATATCTATTTTGAAAGGGGTGATATGAGCTTTGAAGAGTTAATTAGCGAAACAAAATTTGGAATTTATGCCAAAGGTTTTCATTATGGTTATGTTGTACCTAGCAATGGCCAATATACTTTCAAATGTGAATATGGTTATCTAATAGAGAAAGGAGAAATTAAGCAAATGATAAGAGATATATCTTTAACAGGCTTAATTCTAGAAACTTTAAAGAAGATCGATGGTGTAGGCAAAGATTTACAAATTGAGGGTGTGGGATTCTGTGGCAAAGACGGACAATGGGTACGCGTAGGTGATGGCGGGCCCCACATTAGGGTTGGTGAAATAGTAGTGGGTGGATTGGAATGAATGAAGAAATTTTAGAAAACTGTATTAAAGCTATAAAAATAGGAGAAAAATTGGGCTGTAGTCAAGTGGAATGCTTTGCTTCGATAACTGATTCAATAAATATTACAGTTAAAAAAGGAGAAATAAAAATTGCCAAGAAAATAGTTGATGGTGGTTTAGGAGTAAGATGTGTAGTAAATAATGCAATAGGTTTTTCATATTTGACAAATCCAAATGAAATAGAAAAGTGTGTAACTAAAGCATTTAAACAAGCCAGATCAGCTCCAAGCGATCCTGAATTTAAAAGCTTTGCAGAAAAAGGAAAATATCAGCATGTTTATGGTATTTTTGATGAAAATGTTGCTAATTTAAATGTAGAAGACGCAATAAAATTTATAAATGAAGTTTTAAAACAAGATTTTACTTTAGATAAGAGGATAAAATCTATAAATTTAACTTTTAGTTCAGGAAGAAATATTGTAGCAATTGCCAATTCTTTAGGAGTTGAAGGAATAGATAAAGGAACTTTTCTATACTTTTATTCATCGATATCAGCTGAAGAAAATGGTAAATTTAGTAGCAGCGATGAAATATATGAATCAAGGAAAATTAAAGATTTTCAACCTATTGAAGTAGTAAAAATAGCTTATGAATATGCAATAAAAGGTTTAAATAAGAAAAAGATTCCTTCTGCTAAGGTTCCAGTAATTCTTGACCCTTTTGCTTCTTTTTTTATAATTGGAATGAGCTTAAGATTAGGATTAAATGCTGATGCAGTTCAAAGAAAAAGAAGTTACTTAAGCAATCAAATAGGAAACAAAATAGCTAATGAGAAAATTACAGTAATAGATGATGGACTTCTTGAAGGAGGTATAGGAAGTTTTAAATTTGATGCAGAAGGATTTCCTTCAGCAAGAAACATTATTATAGAAAACGGAACATTGAAGAATTATTTCTATGATACATATACTGCCAATAAGGAAGGAAAGTCAAGCACAGGAAATGCTGTTAGAGGTGAAGGAAGTATTTGGAATTTTAGATCTTTGCCAAGAATAGATTCAAGAAACTTAATAATTAAGGAAGGAAGCAAAAGTTATAAAGATTTTATTTCAGAAATTAAAAAAGGTGTTTATATTAGAAGTACGTATGATTATCCAAATGTTGTAACTGGAGAATTCTCTGGAATGATAAACGAAGGATTTTTGATAGAAGATGGAGAAATAAAGCATGCGTTATTACAAGCAGGAATAGGTTTAAATTTAAGGGAAGCTTTCCAAAAAATAATTGAATTAAGTAAAGAAATAAAATGGTATGGTGGAATAGCTTTACCCTATATTTTAATAGAAGAAGTAAGTATAGCAGGAGAATGAATTAATGACCTATCGGTATTAAAAAGTATTGCAAAACTAAAGTAATAATATATAATGCTAATAATAATAATCCATCCTTTCTGCTAAGTTTATCATCTGCAAAAGTAACCATTGCTACAATAGTTAATATTGCAGTCCACGCTACTAATATAAAAGTTATTTCATGAGAAGGAATAGAAGTTATTTTTCCTGTATCGATTATTACAGCAACTATGAAAGTTGTTATTAATAATGTGTTATTTAAAATTTTAGAACCAAATATGTTGCCTATAGTTATTTCTAAACTTTTACCTCCTTTTCTAGCTAATATATACAATGAAAGTTTTTCAGGCATTTCTCCAGCTATCGGAGCTATTAATAAAGCTAATATTACCGCAGGTATTCCTGCTTCAGCTGAAAAATTCTTTACGCTATCAATAAAAGGCCCGCCGCCAACCATTATTCCTAGACCTCCAAAAATTACCAATAAAGTAGAAATTATGAGAGTAGTTCTAGAAATTGATTCTTGTTTTAAAGTTTCTTCTCTCTCAATTTTAGATTCCTTAAATGCTAAGTAAACATATGCAAAATAAAATAATGCAAAAATTATTCCATCAATAATATCGTAACCATCTATGAAAAGAACCACAGAAAATACAGCAGTTAAAAGCATAAAGTAAAAATCTAGTTTAAATACGTTTGTATTGATTTCCTTAGTTGGCCTTAAAGATAAACGAGTTGTAGCTATTAAAACAGCTACAGCTAATCCTAGACTTATCATCAATATATTGCTTCCAAATACAGCTCCTATGCCTACATCATAAAATCCTTTTAATGCAGCAAAATATACAATTACAAATTCAGGAAAAGTTGTAATGACACCAAGAACTGTTCTACCTATAAATCTTCTACCTATTCTTACACCTAATCGATCAGCACCCTCAGCTAACATATAGCTTGATATGACAATTATAAAAAGCCAAAAGAGTAAATCATAAAGAGCCATACAAATAAAAAGAAAACACTATTATTAAAAAATTTTCTTTTAAAAAATTTTTAATGCTATTAAAAATTTTAGAAATAAAAGGATAATATTATACCTAATAGCATATGAGAAAAATAGAAAGCGTTATCCTAGTAATTCTAATAGCATTTGCATTACTAAATATTATTCATGCTCAAACCAATGATCTTCGTTTGGAAATTTTATTAGATAAACATGAATATAATATTGGAGAAACAGTACAAATAAAGATAGCATTATATAATTATGGTAAAGAATATGTTGAGCTTCAATTTAATTCTTCTTTAATTTTTGATTTTGAAATAATAGGAAATAACGGATATAAATACAAATATTCTGAAAATAATGTTTTCCTTCAAACTATTACTAAAATAGGAATTAAGCCAAATGAAAAATTTGAACAAAATTTTGAATGGAAAGCAGAAAAAGAAGGCATTTATACTATAAAAGCATATTTAGTGGGTTATAATTTAACAGCAGAAACAAAGATAATAATTTTACCTCAAATTTATACTCCTCCTAGCCATATTACTTCTTCGATTTTCGTTCAAGTTAATACTGATAAACCTTATTACTATGAAGGAGAAACGGTAAAAATAAATGTTAATATAAAAAATCTGCTTCGAAATAAGATAGAAATTAAATCAGAAGAAATTAATGTTTATCTAACAAGCTTATTTGGTGATTTCAAGCAAAAATTAGAGGTTCAGCGGGATACTCACTACATTGAACCATATTCGCAATCAACAATTTTAATTGAGGTAGCAAACTTAAAACAAAACATTTACTTTATAGAGGTAGCAATACCAACATATGATGCTTTCGCTTATAATTATTTCGTCGTAAAACAAATTGAAGATAAAAAGGAAAAATATTCTTTAAAAATAAACATTCAAGAAGCATTAAAAGAAACCATATACTTAGTTATAAATAAAGAATTATCTTTAGAGAAATTGCTAATAGATATTTTTGGAAGTGATCTCAGCGGTTCAATTAACTTTGTTATTTCAAATAATCAATTAAATTCTATAACCATGAAAATAAAAGAAGGAGAATATGTAATATTAGCAATAACAAATATTGAGAGAGGACAAATTACTGATGAGAGTTTGGCAGGTTATTCTTATGTAAATCTAAATAGTGATTTGGAAATACAAATTCCATTAAAGAAAGTTGGTGAATATGAAAATAAAGTTTATAATCTTAAGGTTATTTATGAAAATGGTACATTAGCCAAAGACTTTTCTGTATTAATTTTAAACCCAATTGATATGTACGGAAAATATTTTGACAATAGAATATTAACTAAGAAATATCCATTCTTTGTTATAGTTTATAAAACATCCATTACCCCAATAGTTTACAAAACATCAGCTGCCAATATAGAAACAAAATCAGATTATACAGAAACATATATAGGAATGTCTTTTGTTCTACCAGAAAATGATGAAATAGTTATTGTTATTAAAAAAGTTAATACAGCATTTTCCCTAAGCTATCTTCCACCTGAATTATATACATTACTGTATTTATATTTTCCCTCAACTTATACTCCTATTTCAACTTTGCCTTATGGGAAAACTACTGAAACTTTTACAACAATAAGCTTGGTTGAAACGCAAACAACATACACACCTGTTCCTACTCCACCCGCAACCTATACCGAGATAACTTCACCTACTTATACATCACCAGAATCCTTTCTTCCTGCTACAGAGAAAACTTCTGGCAGAGAAATTCCATCCAAAGAAATAATAAACTTAATGATAATTATAATTTTAAGTACTTTGATAGCATCAGCAGTGTATCTTTACATAAGAAAAATTAAAGAAGCTTCTTTTTAATTATTTTTTCTTTAACATCCTTTTTAATCTAAGATATAATTTTATAGTTTCATACCAAAAAATTCCATTTACAATTGATAAAATTGCTATAACAAATATATCATAATCTGGAAATTTAAACAATAAATATAATACAAAAAATAAAGTAAAAAATACAGAATAAGGCAAAAATTTTGGAAGTAAATAACCATAAACATTTAAATAAAAGGAATAAATACCGATGTTTAATCTTTTTTTAACAGAATAATATCCTCCTGGTTCTTTGTTTAAAAGATCCAATTGATATAATCTTTCTAAATAATATATTGCAAGGCTTTGACTTGAAAAACCCAACTCTTCTTTTACTTCTTTAGAAGTAACTTTATTTTTCCTTAATGCATATAAATAAACCATTAAAGCCTTGCCCGTAAGTTTGATTTCTTCCTCCTCTTCCATCAATTTATTTAGAAACGTATATAGCTAAAAGTTTAACCAATGCATCTAAGTCTATTTCAGCTTTTGTTCTCCAACCTATGCTAACTATATCATCCTTTATTTTAAGATAACCTTTTCTTTTAAACTTCTCCACATATCCTTTAGCTTTAATTTTAGGTATTTTGGAAGATAAGAAATTAATTAATTCTTGTAAATTTGCATTATTTGATTTTGAAATAATATAAATTATACAAGCAGATAAGCATCCCAATTCTTCAATATTAAATTGTCCTTTAAGAGAATAATATATAGGAGATGAGGAAGTAATGTAAATGTGTGCTTTATCATAGTCATTTAAAGTAGGATTCTCTGCATCTTTTATACTTTCATCAAAAACAATTTTTACTTTTAATCCATAGTCTTCAAGTTCTTTATCGAGAAGTTTCAAAATGTAAGGATATTTGCTTCCTATATATTTTCTTAACTCCCAACCTTTAACACCAGGTATGAATTTGTTTTGAATTAATAATAGCAATAAAGCTTTTTTCATTTTTTCAAATATCGTAACCTTTCTTTTCTCCTTTCTTTTATCTTTTTTCTTCATATTTTTACATTAAAAACGATGGAACCTTTAATCTCACTTGGATTCTTTTGTATAATAATTTCTCCTTCTTCATTTAAACCAACATAAAATTTTCCTTGTATAATTAAAAAAGATAATAAGAAAAGTTTTTCTGCAACATTTTTTGGTTCATCTTTAATAAATTCACTTAATTTTATCGGTGATGTTTCATTCAAATATTTTTCTAAAGATTTAATTTTATCTTCAATTTTTTTACTAACTTTTTCTAATTGAATTTCTTCAATTTTATATTCTTTACTAATAAAACTAATTTTTTTATAACTTATATTGTTCCAATACTCATATGCATGAATTAAACTTTGAATATTAATAAAATTAGTAGAAAGAATAGGATAAAAACAAAAGGATAAAATGTTTCCCAATTCTAAAAATGATAAATCTTGAACTTTTTTAACCAATAGTGAAGGGTTAAAATAAAGAAAAGAAGATTTGTAATAAATTTCATTGCTTTGCATATCTATAACTTGAGAAAGATTGTAAATTGCTTCTGAATCCTTTAAATATTCTTCTAAACTACTTAACTTTGGAAAAATTTCCTTAATTTTTTCAATAAGAGATTTTACATCAACATCAAAAGGATCTATTTTTCTTTCTAAAACATCCTTTGTAACTTGAATAATTTTTTCTATTTCATCTATTGTTTTCATAAAAAACCTTTACTTAACAATATTTAAGTTTTTCACATACCAGAATGTATAATTCTTAGAATCTTCTACTTCTATTCCTATTCTTCTAATTTCTTCTCTTATTTTATCACTTTCTTCAAATTTTCCTTGTTTTCTTAACTCATTCCTTTCTTTAATTAATTTCTCTATCCAATTTACAAGAACATCGTTTAATCTAACCTTTATTTCTTTTTCATACAGATCTCCAAAGATTATTTTACAAGAGAAATCAAAAAATTCAAGCAAACTCTTTGATGCTTCTTTGCTTAGAATACCTTCCTGTTCAATATGACTTAAAACTTGTTTTGAAAAATCTATTATAACCTTAATAGCTAAAGGAGTATTGAAATCATCGTTCATGCTTTCTATAAATTTTTCTATTGCTTTTTTTGAATTTTCAATAAGTTGCTTTTCTTGATCAGTAATCTCTTCTCTTCCCTCCCTTGAAAATTTATCAAGTAATTGTACAGTTTTCTTTATTCTATCCACATGTACTTTCGATTCTTCAACTAATTCATCATCATACATTAATTGCTTCCTATAATGAGTTGATAATAAGAAAAATCTTAAATTTGAAGCACCATGCTTCTTTATTGCATCCCTTAAATATATTAATCTTTTATAAGATTTTGACATTTTTTCACCTTTTAGTAAAACATGTCTTGTATGCAGCCAATATTTAACAAATGGTTTTCCTGTAGCAGCTTCGCTTTGGGCTATTTCATTTTCATGATGTGGAAATATGTTATCTTCTCCTCCTGCATGTATATCGAAGCTTTCTCCTAAATATTTCATAGACATAGCTGAACATTCAATATGCCAGCCTGGCCTTCCTTTACCCCAAGGAGAATACCAATAAGGCTCGTTTTCTTTAGTTTTCTTCCATAAAGCAAAATCACCTACATTTTCTTTTTCGTATTCATCCTTTGTTATTCTTCCACTTGCTCCTGCTAAAAGCTCAGAAGCCTTTATGCCTGAAAGCTTACCATAATCAGGAAATTTTTTAATGCTAAAGTAAACACCATCTTCAGCTACATATGCATAGCCTTTATCTATAAGCTTTTGGATCAGTTCTATCATCTCTTGAATATGCTGAGTAGCTAAAGGATGAACATCTGCTCTAAGTATTCCTAAAGCTTCCCTATCTTCAAAATAAGCCTTAGTATATTTTTCTATTAATTGTTGAAAGCTTATCTTTTCTTCTTCCAATCTTTTAAGTATTTTTTCATCTATTGTTATATCCGTGATATTTGATACGTAAAAAACATCATATCCTAAAAATCTTAAATACCTTACAACTACATCCCAAACCAAATATGTTCTTGCATGCCCTATGTGCATGTAATCATTTACAGTCAAACCGCATGCATAAATTCTTACTTTCTTATCTTCCAAAGGTTCAAATTCTTCTAAAGTCTTAGTTAAAGTATTGTATACTTTTAATTTACTATTTGTAACAGAAGCGATCACCTTTCATAATAGTAATTTGTTGTTATAAAAATATATTTTTAATTGAAAAATATTAAGCCAACTCTTTAATCTTATTAGCTATATTTTCAGCTACTTCAAAGGTTTTCGAACTTCCTCCTAAATCATAAGTTAAAGTTTTTCCTTCTTCAAGAACCTTAATTACTGCTTTTTCTATTAATTCAGCAGGCTTTGGTAAATTTAACCATTCAAACATCATTTTTGTAGCTAAAATAGTAGCTATTGGATTTACAACATTTTTACCTGTATATTTAGGAGCTGAACCATGAACAGGTTCAAACATAGCATAATTTTCACCTATATTTGCTCCTGCAGCTAATCCTATTCCACCAGCTACATGAGCAGCTTCATCTGATAAAATATCACCAAACATATTTTCACAAACAATAACATCATATTCATGAGGCCTTTTGATTAAGTTAACCGTCATAATATCAATATGTGCTTCATCTACTTTAACATCAGAAAATTCCTTTGAAGCAATTTCTAATATTGTATCTCTAAATAATCCATCGGTAACCCTTAAAATGTTAGCTTTATGAACAATTGTTAAATGCTTTTTACGCTTTCTAGCCAAATTTAAAGCAAAGCGGCCTACTCTTTCACTTCCCTTCTTTGAAATTGTTCTTAATGCTATAGCAACATCTCCTAATTTAAATTCAAGACCTGTATATAATCCCTCAGTGTTCTCTCTTACTATTACTAAATCAACATTTGGATGCAAAGGATTAGTTCTAGGATAAACTTTAGCTGGCCTTACGTTTGCATAAAGATCAAAAATTTTTCTAATTTGAACAGCTACACTTGGTGGCATTCCTTCTTTTTCAGGAGTAGTCATAGGACCTTTTAATACACAATCAGTATTTTTTAAAACTTCAATTGTCTCTTTAGGCAAATTTGTACCATATTTCTCAATACAATAATAGCCTGCATCTGCAAATTCATATTTTATTTGTAATCCTTTTACAGAATCTTGAACCGCATCTAAAACTTTTAATGCCGCATCAACAACTTCAGGTCCTATACCATCTCCTTTTAACACTGCTAACTTTATTAACTTACTCATACTAATTAATACTATTCTTTATTATTTAAAAATTATTTAAAGGTATCCTTAAATATCATTATTAAAGAAATTAACAAAGATCGAAAGGGATATCATAATCAATTAATATTAAACCATTTTAAATATTTTAAAAATATAAATAAATATTTATTTTATTATACTTTTATAAAATAAAATATATTTCTTAATATATTTACAAAAGAATTTGACTTTCTTTTTGGTATAAAAGACAAAGGTTTCGCTCATTGATTCAGAGATTCATATCTCATTTAATAATGTTCAGAGAATTTCTCTCGTTTAAGTTCATTATATACATCTCATTTTCATATCCGCATAAATAATAAAAATAATTTTTACTATAATTTAATAGGCAAATCATCATAGGTTAAATATACATAACCATTGTTTTCCAAATGCATCCTTATAGCGTGCATTTCTACACTGTTATAATACGCTTCTTTAATTTTTTCTGCTCATAAAAATTAACTCTTTATTCAAAATATATTAAACTTTTAATCTTTTGTATGCAAAATATCCCTCGAGAATTATTAATAAAGAAATTAATAAAGGTAAAAAAACAAGCAGGTAACTATCAATTATACTTAAGCTATCATTTAAATATTTTAACATAAAATACAAAGAAATAATAAAATAAAATATCCCAAACAAGAATAACCTTGGAACTAATATAAAACCTATTCTAACAAAGTCCTTTAAAATATCAGGCTTAACTTCCTTTGAAACATAATATCTTCCTTTTTCTTCATAAATTAGACCCATATCTTTTAATTTATTTAAATGATACTGAACTAGAGAAGGAGTTTTAAATTTTAAAGCTCTTTGTATCTCTCTTACACCTGCATCTTGATGCTTTAAAAGATACAAATAAACTTTAAGCGTTTTACCCGAAAGTTCCATACTACTATAATTATTTAAGTCTTATTTGTTCTATTTTTTTGAACAAAAGGTCAAAAGAATTATAATATATAGCATACAAAAAATTTTAAAAATTGTGGAAGAAAAAAGGAAAATATTGGTTAATATTATAGCAGGAATAATTTTAGCTGTATTAATAATAAGTTTAATAAATGTTTTACCTTGGGAAAACATACTAAGTAAAGCGGATGAGAAACTGTTAATGATTTCTATTACAGATCCTCCCTTAATTCCGGATGGTATTGAAGCAATATATTTAAGTTATTCTAATATTCTTATTCATGATCAAGATAAAGGTTGGATTCCTTTAAATATTTCAGGCGAAGTAAGTTTAATTGATGCTATTGATTTTGCATATGTGCTGTTTATAGATAAAATTAAAGCAAACATTATAGATTCAATAAATTTAATTATAAAAGAAGTTAAGGTTGATTACTTAAGCAATAATATTACAGTGGTGAATTATTCAAATGAAATAAATGTTAAGTTCGAACCCATAAAAATAAAAGAAAAAGAAATCAACGCTATAAATATTCATATTATACCTCATGTAATACCTGTTTTCGAAAATGACTTTAAATTAATGCTTAAATTCTTTTCAAAAGCTTATTCAATGAATATCCATGAGATATTTCCAAATATAAAAATAGATCAAATAATAAATTTAATTAAAGCTAAAAGAAAGTTTTCAATTAAAGGTTCTTCAACTTATCAAATTATAAATCAAGAATTTAAAAACTCGATTAAAATCTTAAATGCTACATTATCATATAATAAATTAGAAATTTTTATAGAGAATTTATTAAATAAATCTATCATAATTAATACAATAATTTTATATAAATTAATAAGTTTTAAATTTGATAAAATTCAGAAAATAAAAATAAATTTCTTAATATTTTTAATTAATAATGAAGGAAAAATTATGTTGCCAAAAAGTTTAAGTGAAATAAGAAACCATATTATAAAGAATCAAGGTTATGAGTTAAAACCTAATGAAGTTGTTAATCTATCTTATAACGGTGAAATCAAATTATTTAGTTTTGAAAGAGTTAAAAATTGGGTAAAAGTAGCTAATGAACCAATAAAGCCTTTTGAGAAATACATACTAATTGTCATAGGTTCTGAACATTCAGGCGATAAGGAAATAGTTTTTTCTACAGCTTAATAGGCAAATCATCATCTGTTAAATATACATAACCATTATTTTCTAAATGCATTCTTATAGCGTGCATTTCTACACTGTTATAATATGCTTCTTTAATTTTTTCTGCCAATATTTTATCTCCTTCATAAAAAGGCTTAAAAGCTTTTGCATAAGGATGAGCTGCAATAAAAACGATCATGGCTCTTTTACCTTCCTTTTTTAATCTTAAAATTTCATCAACATGTCTTCTTCCTCTTATACTTGGACAATCTGGATACATTGAGAAATACCCATCAAACAATACTGCAGATTTTATTTCAATGAATATTTCTTCTTTATTCTTATACAGATAATCTATTAAAGAATTATTGACTTTTATATTTCTTTTAATCAATTTAACATTAGTTAACCAATTTAAATAATTGTTTTTAACAGCTTCCTCAAAGCAAACCATTTGATATTTGGTATCTATAAGTGTATATTCCTTTTCATTAACCTTTGTTGCAATCAATGTAAACTTTAATTTTCCCTCTTTACTTAAGCAAAAACCTTCTGCACCTTTGTAAATAATATCCTTTAATCTTCCAGTATTGGTTAAATATGCAAATTCTTCCTTATCATTTATAATCACTTTTACAACGAATCTGTTAATTCTTTCTAATATATTACACGGAATTAATTTTTTAAAATAAAGTAAACCTTTTTTCATATTTTTATTTTTATATTTAAAAAATTATTTTTAAATAACATGAAGAAAATTTTGGTAAAAGAGATTATGAGGCATGATATTTTAGTAACAGCAAAACCTGATGAAAAAGTTATCGATGCTGTGGAAAAAATGGCAAAATATAAGGTTGGTAGTGTTGTAATCATAGATGATGGAAAAGTTCTCGGAATAATTACAGAGAGGGATATAATCAATTTGGTAGCTTCGAAAAAAGACCTAAATGAAAAACTTGAACTTTACATGACAAAGAATCCAATAACAATTTACTTTGATGAAAGTTTAGAAAAAGCGATCCAAATAATGAAGGAAAAAAATATAAGACATTTACCTGTTGTAAACAAGGAAGGAAAACTAATAGGAATGATATCTTCAAGAGATATTATTAGAGTTTCTTTAGAGTACGGTTTATGAAATTAGGGAAAAAGAAAATAATTGCCATAATATTAATAATCATAATCAGCTTAACGTTATTTCCCATACTGAGTTCATTTTTTATAACACCTACCATATCTGATATAAACATTTTATCAATCACAGGAGGACAAGATATACTAGTAATTGTTGCAACAGCCAAAATTTCTCATTCTTCATTTCTAACCTTAACCATTGAAGACTCAGATCTTATAATAAAGTATGAAGAAAAGGATTTTGGAAAAATAAAAATTGCTCAAAAATTGGAAATTCTTCCATACTCAAGTTCTGAATTAAGTATATTTTTAACAGTTACAGAGAAAGAGAAAGAAACATTCAGTAAAGTTTTACAAGAAATTTTATCAAACGGGAAAGTTGATATTAAATATTCAGGTTCAATATATGTAAAAAACCTGTTCTTCGGAACATGGATAGGTGTTAGTGGTTCGGCTAAAATATACTATAATCCTTTTTTATCTTTAATAGAATCAATTTCGGTATTTAGAGATAATTTAATAGTAAGAATTAACAATACATTGAATAGCGACTTTGCAATAAGAAATGTAAATGGTTCTATATACATTAACAATATAAGATCTTTTTTAATCAGTTCTAATAACGAATTTATTTTTACTATAGGTAAAAGAGGAACAATGAATTTTAACGTAAAATCTTTGGAAAACATTGAAGAAAAACTTCAACAAGCTTTATCAAGAGATTTCAAAGCTCGAGTAGATATGAATTTTGAAATAAGATTTGGAAACTTTTCGATTCCAGTAAGATTGATCTTGGAAGAAGAAATTAAAATACCAAGTGAATTAAAATTTAAATTAATTGAAGCAAAATTCTTTAAATATCCTGATAGATTCGAAATTATTGGTGATTTAGAAGGGTTCAAAGCTGGTAATATTAAAATAGAAGGATTACCACTTAATGCTGGAGAAGGAAATGTATTTATAAAAGATATAAATGTAGGTGATTTCAGAATAATAGAACCTGTATTAGTAAATAATGAAGTTTATAACAGATTCTTATTTCTTCCTTCAAGAGATAATTTTTATGAAATAGTAAAGAATTTGTTAAATAATACTTCATTATCTCTACTTCTAGATAATATAAATAATTTAAGGATAAGATTTTTTAATACTGAAGTTAATTTAAATATAAAAAGGTTTAATATTAATTTAGATTGGTATAAAACTGGTTTTAATATAAACATTATACCTTATTCTTTATCATATGACAGTAATAATAAAAATTTAGAAATTGGTTTTAGATTTATATTTACTACTGTAAATATAACAGGACTTCCTGTAATAATTAAAAAATTAATTGCAGAAATAAATTTTGAAAATAAAATAAAATTTAACCAATCAATTATTATACCCATAGATCTAACAAATCAGACATATTTTATATCAAAAGTAAGATTAAATACGTTGGATCCCGCTGTAAAATCGCTAATTGAAAGATTTTCCCAAGAAGGTTATATAACAACTACGATAGAAAGAATGTGGATAACTATGCAATCATATAATAAAGAATTCAGTTACACTTCCAATGTTAAAATTAATCTTAGAATTTCTCCTTTGGATATTATAAACTTAATAACAAAAATGGAAAAGATCTCACAATTAGATGATAAATTTAAATTAGATTTAGAATTACAGATGAGTTCTAAACTTGTAATTGATAATTTATTTGTTAAGGATACTATTCTTACCATATTAACAATTGAAGGAGAGAAATTACTTGAAAATTACAAGCAAGAATTAAATAAAGTTTTAAAAGGTAATGAAACTATTAATTTTAATACCACAGCAATAGTTAAAATTTCCAATGAGTTATTATCAAAAATAATAAAAGATTTCTTCGAAAAAGGTCAAACAGAATTAATAATACTTAATGCTGAAATATTAATTTCCATTGGAGAATTTGATGTTAAATTAAGAATTCAAAATGTTACATTAAATGTTATATTTTTACCTACAATAAACGTTTCAATAGAAAAACTTAAAGTAGTTCAGCCTGGAAACAAAGTCAATATTTCTTATACATTAACTCTACATGGAGTAGAAGTTCCTGTTGAAATTATTGAACTGAATGGAATAGTAAGAGATTTAGATTTTAATAATTTAGGCTCTTTAAACTTTAAAAATTTAAAACTTGAAGGAGGCATTTTAAGAGGTGAAGGAGAAATAAATTTTTTAGGTAAAAATTATAAAAGTATATCAAACATATTCTTTGGTTACAATTCAACTGTTTATATCTCAAACTTAACAACTAAATTGGTAATTGCAGGTAATTTATATGAGATAAAGACTGAAAAAACTTTATTTTTAAGATTGATACCAAAGATTGAAATTTTCAATATTAACGTTACAGTTAAAGATATCTTGATCAAGGAACCTGGAAACGTTGCTGATATTTTGATAGCTATTAAATTATTAAAAGGAGAAATAAAAGAAGATGTTGAACCTTATAATTCCACTTTCATAATTTATGATGAAATAGGTTTGGAAATAGGAAAGGGAATAGCTAATAACTTTAAAAAGATATCACAAACAGAATATGAAGGTTTAGCAAAAGTTGAATTAAGAAATGGTACAAGGTTAAATAAAATTGCTGAAACTTTAGCTAAAGGTAATATTGCAACATTTTATGCAAGAAACATAACCATTGTAGTTAAGATAGGTGAATATTATTATGAAGGAATTATTCCAAGAGAATTAGAAGTTAAATATAAAGGATTACCTATAATTTTAAACTTAATAAAATTTAGGGTTACGCAATTAAGTTCATCGTATGCTTATGCTTATGTGGATATAAATATTACTAATCCCTACAGTTTTCCTATATATATTGATATTGCGGAATTCAAAGTTTATGATAAATATGATGATAAACAATTTGGATATGGAGAAATCTCGGATATAACAATTGAAGGAAAATCTTCTAAAATACTAACAAATATATCAGTAACAATTCCTACTTATTGGGTTAACATTGTAACTAGACACTACAATGGACAGACTGAGACTTTAGATATGTTGGTATATGCTGAATTAAGAGCAAGTATATTAATATTTTCATTAAAATTATTTTTAGAATACAAAACTGATATAATAAAAGTAGTTTATCCTTAAATTATAATTACCGATAATTTTTTAAACTTAAGTTTAATTAATTATTTAATGAAAAGAAAGAAACTTATTTTGACAATAGTTCCATTAATTATAATTTTAACTTCAATGTTAATGGTTTACTTTATTCCAACAATGTTATATTCTTCACCTAAGATTAATTCTATAAAACTACAAGGTTACGAGAAAGAAGGAGAAAATTATTATTTAAAAGTTTTGGTAAATCTAGAAAATACCGCTTCTATTGATGTTAATATATTGGAAGGAGAAATAAAAATTTTTAATGATCTGGATATAATAGGTATAGCTAAAATAGGCGATATTTTCTTACCCTCGCATAAGAATGTAACAATTCAAACAAAAGTTTTATTAAATCCAGGAAAAGCTTTAGAAGAATTTACATCCGAGCTATTAAGCAAAGGATATGCAATATTTTACTATTCTGGTAACGTAAAAGTACCTGTTCCTATATTAAGTATGTTTAGCTTAAATATTGAAATAAGAAAAGAAAAAGCCAAATTTGAACTAATTAAAGTTGAAACTTTAGTAGAAATTGTAAGAATAACAGCTTCTGAAGGAGAAAAAGCAAAAGTTAGGGTTTATTTAAAGAATCCTACAGAAATCGATCTTGTAATAAATAAAATTTATGGTGATCTGTATTACAAAGAAATCAATATAGGTCAAGCATCAATAAATGATCAAATATTTTTACCTGCTGAAAGCGTTACATTCATAAATCTTGATGCATCAGTAAACGAAGCAGTTTCTTCTCTTATATCTGATATAATTGCACAAAAATCTGCAAATGTAACATATTCAGGTTATGCTGAGATTACCTTTTTGAATTACAATGTTAAAGTTAACATTAATGCTACAAAACAGATAAATTTCGATTTTAATTTAAAAGCTAACGTAAATAATGCATATTTCGAAAATCCGAATACTTTAATTTTAAATGTCAATTCAAGTTTTTCAATCTTTGATATATTCGATGTAAACTTTTATATTAACAACTTAGAATTTACAACTTACGTAGGTAGAGAAAATGTAGGAGTCGGTTATATTAAAAACATAGAAGTTAAAAATCGAACTATAAATAATATCGAAGTTAGATTTTCCATAACTGATGAAGGGCTACCCAGCTTAATTTATTCATTCTTTAGCAATAAAACAGTATCAATTGATATTAAAAATGTCAAGGGAAATATAAGATTATTAAATAAGAATTTTGACATTACTGCAACAACATCTATTGCAATACCTGTAAGTTATGAAAATCTTGGAATAAACTTTGAAGCAGAAATTTATTCAATACTTCCTACTCTTGATTTAAAGTCTTTAAATATAACTTTAAACTTAATTTCAAAAGCATCCAATATAAAGGGTTTACAGCTAAAAATAATTGAGCCTAAATTTAAGATATATTCTCCTGATGCAAATATTACATTTTCAGTTAGCGCAGGCGATTTCGTATTTACAGATTATACTTTAACAAGAATAAATATAAAACTAAACATAAATGATCCTATAACTAATAAGATCGCATCAATTTTCTTAACACAAGGTAAAGTGAAGTTTATAATATTAGAAATGAACGGTACAATTGAAGTTAAAAATACTAAGATTTCTATAAATTTAAAAGTAAACCAAGCTATAGATGTAACACCATTAGCTTTAATTGATCTAAAAATCTATGCAGGCCTTGTAACATCCCCATCTCTAGGAGTATTTGAAGTAAATATTAATGCAACTTTAAGCGTTACAACTAAAGTAATAACTGATATATGCGTAATACAAGTTACATATGATGTTTATTCAGGCGATGGCCAAATATTAATAGCTAAAAATGTAACGACTGTAGAAAAACATAAAGAAGGAAGAATTCCTTTGGTATGCATATCAGAGCCTGGAAACAAGACATTTGAGGCAACAATAAGAGTATCTATAACAACTGAAGGACTTAAATGGATCGCTGAAGAAGCACTTCAAAAAGATTTTGTAAGTTTACAAATAAGAAATGCAATAATATACATAAAATTGTACAATTTACCATTAAACTTAACTACAAAATCCTTTAATATTGTAGCTGAGCTTTATCCAAGAGTTACTGTGAACATTGTAGATTTTTCATTCTCGCCTGGTAAAAAGGCTTATACAAAGGTGTCAGTTTTTTCACCAAATTACAATTTAACAGTTTACATTAATACTCTTACAGCTTATTTACATGATGGAGTTACTTTAAAAAGATTTGCTTTTGCTAAATTAATTAACATTGAAGAAAATATTAAAGGAAAACTGATCGTTGGAACTTTTGATATTTCTTTATTAGGAGAAGATCCGTTAACTCCATTGGGACCTATAATAAAAGGCGAAACAATAAGAATATATGGTACAAATGTTACTGCTAAAGGAATAATTGGAGGAAAGGAGGTAGAAATATTCGTAGCACAAACATTATTTATAAGAGTGGAAGCAGAGGTATTAATAGATTTTAACGCTTCAATTAGATCCTTTAATATTAATCCTTCAGCACAAGGACCAATAATTGATGGTACTGGAATGTTGAATGTTACCATTCAAAAAGGTTTTAGCGGAATCATCAATGTTAAAGGTGCTACTTTTTCTGTAAAAATACCAAGTGGAGGAGAATGGATTTCAGTAGGTCAAGGTAAGCTTAATAATCAAATAACGATAACTGGAAAAAATGCAAGCTTATTTATAGAAGCAAGTGCACAGATTTCTAGAGCAGGTTTTGCTTATTTTGGTGAAAATCTATTATCTACAGGGAAAGTTACATTAAAGTTCTCAGATATTCTAATGGATGTGGAAATTTACGATATTAAAGGAAAATTACCATTTAAAGAGATTACCGTAGTGTTCTTTGGTCCTAAATTAATAATAGAAGTAGTAAATATAAACATTGTAGATATAAAATGGAGCATTGGTGGAGGATTTCCTCCAACAGTTAGAATAGATTATATTAAAGTAACAGTAGATATTATAGTTACAAATCCATTTAATTTTACGGTATCGATAAGTAATATTTCCTTTAATGTTTATGAAGCAGGAAGCGGTGGTTATTTAGGAAAAGGAAGTTATGCTCAAAAAATTACTTTAGAACCACAAAAATCTTTTACAGCAAGAAACATTCCTGTTGATATAACCAATATTGGGCCTTTAGCTCAATATATAAAAGTTGATATAAGAAGTGGTCAAGCTTGTTTAACAAATGCTAAGGCTTTTGCACAAGGTAGAGGATTAGCTGACATTTATGGAATTACCTTTAACGTTAACTTTGTAACCAGCAAAACTTCAATACCTACTGTTTGTACTAGAGTACTTTAATTAAAACCTTTCCGCATTTACCTTCTTTTAAAATATTAAAGGCTTTTTCAAATTCTTCTAGTTTAAATTTATGTGTAATAAAATCCTCAAAAGGAAAACCATATTTTTTTATAAGAGTTTCTAATTTATACCAAGTATCAAACATCTTTCTACCAAAAATTCCTTTTATGCTAATTTCCTTAAATATTATGTTTGTAACATCAATATGAATAGGTTTAGAAGGGATTCCAAAGAATATTGCTGAAGAATCATTTTTTAAAAGCTTTAATCCCTTTTCAAATGAACTTTCTGCTCCACTCATTTCTAAAAATACATCTACTCCTTCATTATTTGTTATTTCAAGAACTTTTTTCTCAACATCTTCATATCTTGCATTAATTACATGATCAGCGTTCATTTTTTTTGCTAAATTTAATCTATAATCTGAAATATCAACACCTATAACATTTAATGCACCCAATTTTTTAGCGAAATAAATAGTTGCTAATCCTATTGGTCCACAGCCAATTATGAGAATATTTTTTAATTCAACATCTATTTCAGATAAACAATGAACAGCATTTCCCAAAGGTTCCAAAGTAGAATAATATTCATAATTTACGTTAAAATTTATTTTCCATAAAGAAATTTCTTTGCTTTTAAAATATTCAGCAAATCCGCCATCAACATCTACACCTAATATTAAAAGATTGCTACAAATATGCATTCTTCCTGTTCTACAATAATAACATTTTAAGCAAGGAATATGTGACTCTGTAGCAACTATGTCTCCTTCAACTATATTTTTTACATTTTTACCAACTTTAATTACCTTTCCCACAACCTCATGCCCTATAATTCTAGGTATTTTAATCCTTTTACTAACCCATTCATCCCAATCATAAATATGAATATCTGTACCGCAAATTGAAGCAGAAATAACCTCAATTAATACTTCATCTTCATTTGAAATTTTCGGTTCTTCTGTATTTATTAGATTTAATCCTTTCTCTGCTTTGGTTTTTGCAATAGCTTTCATATCTTTAAATCTTTTTATGATTAAAAAATGTTAAATAGTAAAAAAAGTAATTCATTTTATGACAACGTTGTCTATACCTGCAAAGTTTCAATTTATGAAGGAAATATTAGACGATATGAAAAATAATTATTTAATATGGCATACAAGGATTTTAGAAGCTCCCTGCGAACCATGGACAATTGTAGATGGAAAAAAAGTTTTAATGATATGTTCAAATAATTATTTGGGACTTGCAAATCATCCTAGACTAAAGAAAGCTATGATAGAAGCTACAGAAAAATATGGTGCAGGAACAGGTGCAGTAAGAGTCATTGCAGGAACTATGAAGATTCATGAAGAACTAGAAAAAGAGCTAGCTAAATTTAAAAGAAGAGAAGCAAGCGTAGTTTTTCAATCAGGTTTTGCTGCTAACTTTGGTAGCATCCCGCAACTCGTAGATAAAGATGATTTGATCATAAGCGATGAATTAAATCACGGAAGTATAATAGACGGTATAAGATTAAGTAGAGCTGAAAAAAGGATTTATCCACATAGAGATGTAGCAACATTAGAAAGAGTATTGGAAGCAGAGAGTAAAAAATTCAAGAAAATATTAATAGTTACTGATGGAGTCTTTAGCATGGATGGAACAATAGCTCCTTTGCCTGAACTTGTTAAATTAGCTGAAGAATATAATGCTATATTATATGTAGATGATGCCCATGGTGAGGGTGTATTAGGTGAGGGAGGGAGAGGAGTTGTTAGTCATTTCAATCTTGAAGGAAAAGTTGATATAGAAATGGGAACTTTTTCAAAGGCATTTGGAGTAGTTGGAGGATATGTTGCAGGAGCAGAAATTTTATGCAAATATTTAAAAAACAAAGCAAGACCTTATTTACTTTCTGGCTCCCATCCACCAGGTGTAGCAGCAGCTTGTTTAGAAGCATTAAGAATTGTTCAAGAAAATCCATGGCTTGTTGAAAAACTTTGGGAAAATACTAGATATTTTAAAAAAGAATTGCAGAGTTTAGGTTTTAATACAGGTATGAGTCAAACTCCTATAACACCAATAATAATAGGAGAAAATAAGCCTACTAAAGAATTAGCTGATATGCTCTTTGAAGAAGGGGTGTTCGTTGTTCCAATATTTTATCCTATGGTTCCAAGAAAAACTGCAAGAATTAGAACAATTGTTAACGCAAATCATACCAAAGAAGATTTAGATTTTGCTCTTAATGCATTCGAAAAATGCGGAAAAAGACTTAAAATAATCTAACGATAAGTATTTATCTTTTGATTTGAAATATTTTTATATTTATGCCAACTTTAAATACCGGAGGAGTAATAGTAGGAGCATATGATGATAAAGTAAGAAGAACATTGTTTGCATTAACCAAGGAAAATGTAAATCAAGGAATAATAAAGACGGAAGACGTAGCTTATGCATCCGCTCAATTAAATAAACTATTATACAAAATACTTGTTGAAGAATTGAAATGCGATAAAGGAGATATGGTAAGAATAGTTATAGATTATGAAATAGTGAATGGCAAAATAGTATGGAATTACGATAGCTTAAAAATAGAATGGTTTAGAAGAGAAGATCAAGGAAAAGTAGATGAAGCTACAAAAAAGAGAGTAGAGGAATTCAAACAAACACAAAAATAAAAAAATTTATTTTATTTAATTATCTTACTTCTTTAAAGCTCCTATTCTAAATACTGTTCCTCCGCAGCTTGGACAGGTTCCTTTAACTGCCTTCCTATTGTTCTTTAAGGTTACTTCTTGTGGGTTCTTTACTTCTACGCTTTTCTTACACTTTACACAATAGGCTGTTACCATGGCTTCCTTGTATAATATATGCTTAATTTAATATATAAATCTTTTTCTTTTTCTTGCATATTTTTACGTAAACATACAAATTAAAAAATAGAAAATTTTAGCGAAAGTTTTATATATTAAAAATACCTCTTTTTATATATTGTTTGCTTAAGATAAAGGTAGAAACCTCGAACAAACCATAAAACTTTCTTCAAAGTTAGATTATGAAATCTTTAAAGGCTGAACCTATTAGTTATTTGACAAATCAAATCTAACATAAATTCTGCAAATGTTTAAACAAAAGAGGATTTTACCTTAAAAATTTAAATCTTAAAAAAATTAAATGCTTAATGAAAACGGGAGTAAAAAGGATTTTTCTCTTAGATTACGGCTGGTTGGCAGGAGAAAAAGGCTGGTTTATACCGGATCCTGCAACAATAATGGAAAGAGGAGTAGCTAAAGTAACAGAATGGGTTGATATACCTGTTACAGGTGCTTTAATAGAGCATAAAGACGGAAATATACTTTTTGATACAGGTGTGCATCCCGAAGCTGCTGAAAAATGGCCTAAGCCTGTTTTTGATGTTTTTCCTGTAACAAATTTTAATAAGGATGAGAATACTGTAGAAAAACAACTTGGAAAAATAGGATTGAAAACAAGCGATATCCACTTCATTGTTCTTTCTCACCTGCACTTAGATCATATAGGACAAGCTTATGTATTTAAAGACCATAATACTCCTTTAATTGTACATAAAAAGGAATTGCAGGCAGCTTTATATAGAATATGGATGAATAAAGGAGGCGGATATTTAGAGCTAGACCTCATGGCTTTAAAAGGAGCAAACTGGCATGTAATTGAAGGAGAATTTTTAGAGTTGCTTCCAGGAGTTGAGATTCATTTTTCAGGGGGACATACACCAGGACATGTAATATTGAAGGTGGTTACTGATGCAGGGAATACTTATATCTTTGCAGGGGACTTTTTCCATTTATTTGAAGAATATGAGTTGGAAAACAAAGGGTGGCTATTAGAAAATAGAGAAGAATATATATCAAATACTAAAAAAATTAAGCTTTGGGCCAGAAGGCCAAATGCTAAAGTAATAATTAGTCACGATACAAAGTTCTGGGAGAAGAATCCTAAACCACCAAAATACTTAGAGTAATTTCTTTAAATTAACTTTTTTTATTTCGAATTTTTATTATTTATTGATGGAAGAAGAAATAAAAAGAGATCTTGAAAGAGCTGAAGAGTATGAGCAAACTACCGTAAGGGTATCTGCAATAGGAAAAAATAGATTTGAATTAAGTACAGGTTTAATTATTGCAGCGAGATATGCTGATAAATTAAGAAGAGTAGCCTTGGTTACATTTAGCAAGTTAGCCCCTAAAGATATTGTTGTTAGAGATATTGCAGAATTAAATAAACAATTATATGATGTTTTAGTAAATCAGTATAAAATAGGAAAACTTGATGTAATAAGAATAACTGTAGAAGCAGAATATGATGATGTCGAAAAAAAGATAAAGTTTGATAACATAAAAATAAACAGATATTATACGGAAGAAGAATGTAGAAAAATTTCTGAACCTCAAATTGAAGAATTGAAAAATCAAATAAACAAATTATCTCAAGAAAATGAGGAACTTAAAAATAAAATTAAAGAAATAAAAGAAAAACTCGCTAGCGTATTACAATTAATTTAATTTTTAACTAATTTAATTTTTTTCTCTAACAAAAATTGCATAAAAAATTAAGTTAATATTCAAATAGGCTTTAGTATTTTTAGGAATAAGCTTTACAATCCTATCATCATCTAAAGCTGGTATTCCTCTTCCATCTTTATTGCTTGTTGCTATATAAATATAACCATCAGGACCTTCTACAACATCCCTTATTCTACCTAACATATTGCTTAAAATTGCATAATGATTAAGAACCTTTATTTCTTTAAAGTCAATTTCTATTATTCTTAAATGTTTTCCTCTTAAAGTAGCTACCAAAAGTTTATTTTTAAGTTCAGGATATATATTTCCTTTATAAAAACTAATTCCTGAAGGTGCCCATGTTTCTTCTCCAGTATCTAAAATTGGGTTTTTAAATCTTTTATCATTGGAAATTCCTACAACGATTGGCCATCCATAATTTGCTCCTTTAATTATAAAATTAATTTCATCATGCGCGTAACCAAGCTCTCCGCTAGGACCATGTTCACTTGAAAACATCAAATTATCAAACCAATCAATTCCTTGGGGATTTCTATGGCCATAGCTATAAATAGGTGAATTTGGAAAAGGATTATCTTCAGGAATGCTTCCATCAGGATTTATTCTTAAAATTTTTCCAGCCAGACTATTTATATCTTGAGCTAAATCCCTTTGTGTAGCATCTCCAGTTGTTATATATAATTTTCCATCTGGACCAAATTTTATTCTTCCACCATTATGTAACGTAGCAGCAGGTATTTTATCTATTAAAATTTTCTGATTTACTAAAGACCAATTTTCAAACTTATATCTTACAACTCTATTCCAAAGATTTCCCTCCTCATAAGTATAATACAAATAAATATATGGCGAATTAGGAAAATTAGGATCCAAAGCTATTCCCAATAATCCACCTTCACCTATTTCTTTTACGTTTAAATTTTCAACTTTTAAGTTAATTAATGTATTGTTATAAAAAGCTTTAACATAACCAGGTCTTTCAGTAAAAAATAGAATTCCGTTTTTAGAAAATGCTAAAGACCAAGGAGTATCTAAATTTGTAACTACATTAATAATATCATAACCTTGAACGTTTACGCTATAGTTACTAAAATAAAATAAAACTGAAGATATTATTATTACAAGAATTAAAATTATAATTATCTTATGTAAACTTCTCACCGTATTTTTTCCTCAAAATTTCTGCTGCCTTTCTCATAATCTTTAATTTTTCAAAGGCTATCTGAGGAGTAGTTATAGGTACCTCTGCAAAGGTACCAAAGCCACAATCAGGATTCAAATATATTCTATTTACATCAAAATATTTCAAAGCTTTTTCAACTTGAGAAACAATTTCTTCTACTTTTTCCAATTCATCAGTTCTAGGGTTAACAACACCCAGTCCTAATTCTTTATTTGTAGGATAGTCTTTGAAAACATCTATGTCTCCTGCCCTCTTCGTTGCAAACTCTAAAACATACTGATCAACTTTCATTTCTAAAAGGAATGGAAGTAAAGGATAGTAATCTCCTTTTAATAAAGCTTCTTCCTGCTTACTCCAATTTCCCCTACAAACATGAACACCTATTTTTACTCCAGATATTCCTTGAACCGTTTTATTCAAAATTTCTACCGCAAAATTTAATTCATCTCTTGGATTTTCCTTAGCTGTTAAAGCTGCACACATAAAAGTTTGTGCTGATAATTCTGGTCCATATAATACTTCCATTAAAACAGGTTCATCTAATTGAATAAAATCTACCCCTGCATCCCTTAAAGCTATTATTTCTTCTCTTAATATTTTAGCAAATTCTTCAGCTAGATCTTCTTTTTCTTTGTAATATTTATCAGAAATTCCTTTAATCCATGAAGACCTTGTTAATAAATACGGTCCAGGTAAAGCTACTTTTATTTTTTTATTTGTATGCTTTTTTAAAAATTGAGCTTCATTTAAAGCTAAATAGGTTTTCTTTTTTATATAATTTGTAACAATAGGACTTCTTATAGCAAAGGCAGGAACATCTAATCTTCTTAACAATTCTTCAAAAGAAGCTTTATCTTCAACAAAATCTATAAATTCTGCAACAGTTTTCAATTCAATTCCTTCTATTTTATCAGCAACAAAGGAATAAAAATTATCTCTTCTTTGTTCACCATCACTTATTATATCTATTCCTGCATCCTCTTGATATTTAATAGCTATTAAAACTGCATCATCTGCGATACTTTCAAATTCTTCATGAGAAATTTTTCCCTCTCTTTTTTTCTTTAACGCTTCAAGAAGCCATTTTGGTCTTGGCCATGAACCAACAACAGTTACAGGAAATAATTCCATTAAAAGGTAATTAATGTTTCAAAAATATTAACCTTCCCATTTTCTCCAATTTCCAAATTTAAAATCATATTCAGGACACCCACGTCTATAATAAAAATGATTATCAATTTTATTGGTATTTACAATAAACTTATAAAATAAATTGTCTAAAAAACTTGTATCCTTTAATATATCCCTAGCTTCTCTTTTAAACTTTATTATAAATTTCAACATATCATGTTTACTTTCAAAGTAAATTATTATTATTCCTTTAGATATTATTTTAAGTATTCCAAAATTTTTTGAATATTTATATGTTACATTTTTAAATTCCTCAATTATCTTATCAATTATCTTTATAGCTTCATTTAAATTCTTAATGGAAGAGAAAGGAATTCCTAATTTCCAGCATTTTAAAGAATTTTTATGCTGAATTCCTTTAATATAAGAACTCCAGCATTCTTCACACTTCTTCATCCAATACTGATTTTCTTTCTCTTTCCATTCTAAGAAATACATCAAATAATTTTCAAACTACAAAATATAAATACTTAATTATGAATATAAAATCTGACATTTTTCACAATAAAAGGAAATCCTATTTAATGATCCTAATTTTTTTATTTTAATATTATTATTACAATATTTACAATTTTTAATTCTATAAACATTTAAATATTTTTTAAGAGACTCATTATTTAATCTTGTTTCGAGAAATTTTAAAGAAAAATTCCTAGTTTGAAGAATTATATTTCTTAAAACATTTTCAGGTATTTTTTCTATAATGCTTAAAGGATGAACCTTGGCTAAAAATAATGCTTCATTTTTAATTATGTTTCCTACTCCTGCAAAAACTTCTTGGTAAAGTAATACATCACATATATATTGATTTTTATACTTTTGAATTAAATTTAAAATTTTCTCAAAATTCCATTTTTCTGATACTATATCTAGTTCTTCATCAAAATTTTCCTTAAATTCTTTTTCATCAATAATTTTAACTGAACAATTATAAAAATTTATAAATCCTTTATTTGTTATTAAAGATAATCTTTCTTTCATTTTTTTAAATGAATTTATTCTTATACTTCCATACATAAGAAAATGAATTCTTAAATATTTGTCATTTATTTTAAAAAATAAATTTTTTCCTATACTAAATATATTATCTATTTTTTTATTCTTAATTTCATCATAATTTATTTTTGCATTTCCTTTAGCGTCATTTATTATCTCATTGATAAAAGAAGATAGTTTAATAGATAATGCTTTAACAGAAGGTCCTTCCATTAAAAAATTTTTACTTTATGAATTAAGTTTACATTTCTAGTCAATGTAGCAGCTACAGGTGAAGCATTTATTGATTCTTTTACTATTTCTTCGATTATTTCTTTCTCTGCATTACTTTTAACATATATGTCTATTTTTATGTTGTTAAAACCAGGATTGCCATCCTTTTCCAATCCGAGAAAAACAAGAATATTTTCTATTTGTCCTTCCAAAGCTATCTCTAAATTTTCAATTTCTATGTTCCTTAAAGTAGCATTATATACAAAAGTTATCATTATGCAGGCACCTAAGGCAGCCAATAAAGTTTCAACTGGATTTTGAGCAGTATCTACACCTGCTAAATCTGAAACCTCATCTATAT
>JAVVGB010000008.1:0-40328 GCA_032249315.1 Thermoproteota archaeon | reverse complement strand
TCGTTTCAAAGTTAAAAAATAAAGTATATATTGAACATTGAATGTTAAAATAAAGATGGAAAAATTAAACATAGATTTATCCAATGTAAGAGATGTGCATGAAGAGCCTGCAAGTATTAGCGTTATTTCAGGAATAACAAATTTAAAAACTATTATAAACATTCGAGATTTTTCTCTTGAAGTTTTATTAGATATTTTAGTTGAAACTAATAAAAGAGGAGCTCATATGAGCAGGCTTATAGAAGGTATAAGATTAAATAATAACAATCATGATTATATCGAAAATATTCTTCGGAATGCTTGTAAAACAATAAGTGAAAAGTTAAATTCAAAATGCATAATTAGAGCATCATTTTCTTATCCTTTAAATTATTCTGATCAATTTTTAGATGTTAATGTAGAAGTAAACAATTATAATGATACAATTAAATATACTTTTAAAAAAATAGGAATAACTGCTTGTCCTTGTAGCAAAGAATTAACAAATATAGGTCATATGCAAAGAGCTGTTTTAACAGTTGAATTGGAAAGTAATGAAATATTAGATTTTAATGAAGTAGCAAAAAAAATTGACGAATGCTTTTCAGCTTCTCCTTTAGAATATTTAAAAAGAATAGATGAAGCTGAACTTGTAATTAAATCCCAAGAAAATCCTAAATTTGTTGAAGATGTTGTAAGGGAATGTTTAAAAAAGTTTCCTAATGCGAATAAAATTACTGTAAATGCTTTTGAATCTATACATTCCCATGATGCATATGCTGAATGGTCAAAAAATAATAGAATTTAAAATTTTTATGCCCCGGGCCGGACTTGAACCAGCGACTTCCCGGTTTCCAATTTCATCTTCAGCCGGGCGCTCTCCCAACTGAGCTACCGGGGCTACTAAAAATATAAAGGTTAAATGAATATTTTAATTTTTCCTAAGAAAAAAATTTAAACAACAATTTTAATAATTAAAAATAGAAACCCCCGGTAGCGTAGCCTGGTAACGCATCCGGCTGTAGGGTTCCCCGTGCAAGCAAGCTGGCTGTAGCCAACAATGAGCTTGCATCAGGGCTTAGAAACCGGAAGACCGTGGGTTCAAATCCCATCCGGGGGATTGTTTAAAAATTTTTGCGTGATGCTCTAAGTTAGTATACTATTTCAAAATCATCAAATTCACCCTTATACTCCTCCCATATTATTTGCACATCCATCACGATTGCTCCTGGAGGACCTCTTTTGCAAAATTCTATTAATTTTTGAACATTTTCTTCCTCTCCTTCAGCAACAACCTCTACCCTTCCATCTGGTAAATTTTTTACCCAACCCTTTATACCATATTTTTTAGCTACAGATCTTGTTGTACTTCTAAAGAATACTCCTTGAACTAATCCGTCAATAAATAAATGTACTCTTACAAGTTTTCCCATAAACTAAAAATAATCAGAAATTTTAAATTGATTTATTATATAACATTGCGAAGTTTCCAATTTTGGTACTTCAAATGGAAATCCGAATTGAATATTTTCTTTTTTACAAAATCTTTCGATTAATGTAAGTATATATCTAGAATAATTTTTGTCTGCTATTAAATAGCCAGCATCTTTTTCTCCTTTCAAAAAATATAGTTCATGGTATTTTTTAATCAAATCTTTTCTGTTAATTGAAACAAAGAAATCTTTTACTCTAGACCATATATCTTTTCTAATTCTAAGTATTCCTGCAGAAATGAATTTTGCTCCGTTTTCTTTACTTAATTTTACTATTTGGTAAAGATCTTCTTTATTATCTGTTAAAAATGGCATTATAGGATCTATGTTTATTCCACATCTTATTCCTCTGTTACTAAATAATTTTAATACCTCTAGTATTCTATTGGCTGAAGCTGTAAAGGGTTCAATCTTCCTTTTTATTTTCTCGTTTAAAGTGGTCAGCGACCATATAATCCAGCATCTTTCTTTATTTCTTTCGTGAATATCAATATCTTGCTTAATCAATATCGATTTTGTGAAAATGAAATACTGTGCTTTATATTTTTCTAAAATGCTGAGAATTTTTCTTGTGTTCCTATACATAATTTCCACGGGCTGGTAAGGATCTGTTGAAGATGCTATCATTATTGGATAGCCAGTTCCATACAAAAAAATTTCATTCTTAAGAATTTCTTCTGCATTGATTTTAACTAAAACTTTATCGAAAAATTCAGGAAACCATTCATACGTAGCATAGCAATAAACACATCTATGTTGGCAACCTATATACGGATTTATAGCATATCCCTTATATTCTTCGCCGCTAAATTTATGCAATAATGACTTGACTTTTTTCTCTTCTATTATAGGAAAGTTATTTTTCCACCATTTAGACACTTTAATAATTTACAAATTCATAATTTATTTTTCTAATTAATTTAATTAATTCATCCTCATTTTGTATCGGAGGATAGCAAAGATTACCTTTGCATACATAAATTCCTTCTTTTGAATAAACTTCATTAGGTTTAGTATAAGTAATAAAAACGTTTGGATATATTATTAGTTTATTTTTGATCAAGAGATTTTCATATTTTGTTTTTTCTTCGTTTACTAATTTTATTTCTATGGGATTAAGGTAAAGTATTAAAGAAGAACCTAATTGACTGGCGAATATGCTGTATTTTTGATAAATTGAAGAAAGAACAGAAGCAATTTTTTTAGAAAAATTTGAAAATGCTTCATTTCTTTGTATTTCTCCTAATATTTTAAACTCTGCTACAGCTAAAGAATTTTCATGAATAGGAAAGTATGGTTCTTTTAGCAGACCAAAGTCTTCTTGAGTTTCAATTTTGTCCTTTAGCAAAAAATAATTTTTATCGAAGAAATTTTCAATAATTTTATTTGCTATATCGTTAGCTTTTTTAAGAAATATTTCTTCAAAAGTTGTTTGATATAAATCTAATAACAATTTTAAAAAATAAATATTATCATTTAATAAATATAATTTTTCATTTTGTATATGAGTTATTCCTTTATAATTATAGAACTTTTCAATTATTTTATAAGTTACTTCCTTTGATAATTCTATTAATTCTTTATTTTCTGTTATAATTCCAAATCTTAAAATTGAATCTGCGCAAAGAGAATTTTGGTAAGCATAAAAAGTTTTATCTACAATTGGTTCCTTAACTTTCTTTCTTTCACTCAAACTTAGCTTATAATATTCTTCATCTGCATCTTGGCTGCCATAAAATAATTTTTCATTTTTATCGTAAAGTTTATTTAAAATGTATTCTAAAGTTTTGTTTGCTATCTTTAAATATTTTTCTTCATGAAATAATACAAAAGCATTTGAGTATATTAGTAATAAATTTGAATTTGTATCAAGCATTTTCTCATAATGCGGAGTGCTCCAATCTCTTGTAACGCTATATCTAAAAAACCCTCCTTCCTCTTTATCGAATAAACCATTTACAATATTGTCTAACGTTTTGCATACCATTGTTTTTATTCCTTGCTGATTTGTTAAAATATACATGTTTTCTAAAAATAAGAGAGCATCTGAAATAGGAAACTTAGGCTGAACACCAAAACCGCCATAAACTCTATCATACATTGTTGTAACCAAATCGAGAATATCCCATATTACTTTTTGATTAGGTTCAGTTTCGCTGGGTTTGAAAATACTTTGAATTAGGCTAGTTGTTTCTTTATTTAGATCTTCATTTTTAGCTAATTCTATAACTTCTTTTAATATTTCTTTAAATTGTTCTGGAGGAACATAAGTACCTCCCAATAATATATCGCCTTTTGAATTCAAAAAAGCAAAGGTAGGATAGCCTCCAAAATTATATCTTTCTGCAATATCTGGTCTTTGGTCAACATCGACTCGAACAGGTATAAAATTTTCATTAATAGTTCTTATGATCTCTGGTTCAGAATATGTTGTTTCATCCATTACATGACACCAGTGACACCATACTGCTGATAAGCTTAATAAAATAAGTTTATTCTCTTTACTGCTTCTTTCAAAAATTTCTTTTGACCAATTGTTCCAGTTTATCTTCCATGAATCTCCTCTTAATCTTTCTTTCATTGGTGTTAAGATATTCTATCAATTTTAAAAGTTTAATCTAAAAGTTTCAATTAATAAATTTTAAATTATTAATTAGGTAACTTTTTTAATTTAAAAATCGCATAACCAACAGTATCATGATTCAAGGGGTTAAATATTTCAATATAATTATTCTTTATATCTCCAACTTTATAGTTTATTTCTAATGGCTCCATTTTTAATTCTTCCACAGCATAATTAAAAACATCCAACGTTTCTTCTTTAGAAACCGTGCATACACTATACACTAGTATTCCTTCTTTTTTTAAGTATTCATATGCTTTACGAACTAAACTCTTTTGATATTTGCCATAGATTTTTGGATCCTTTTCTGGAATATTAAAAGTTATTCTTGGTCTTAATCCTAGATCAGAACAAGAAGGATCTAATAATATTTTATCCGCAAATTCTGAACCAAAAATTTCTCCAATATTTCTTGCATCATTTTTTATCAAAATAGGTAATGGCAATCCTAAAGTTTGTAATGTCTCTTTTATTTTTCTAATTTTGTTATTAGATTTATCAACAGCTATTATCTTAGCTTTTCCTTTTGTTAAGCTAATTATATGAGATAACTTGCCACCTGGTGCTGCACACATATCTAATATTGTTTCGTTTTCTTTAGGTTCCAATTCTTTTACTGTTAATATTGAAGGATATGTTTGAGGATAAATTAAGCCTTCATTGAAAGCTTTTAAGGATCTTATCGAAGGCAATTTAAATTTAGGCTTTATATTTTTCACAACTAAACCTCTTTGGATATTATTTAAATCCTTAGGTTCGATAACTAGAACACCTTCGCTTGCTATTGCATAATCCTGTGTTACTACATTAACTAAATCATCTTTATTTGCATTCTTAATAGATAAAACTCCTGCTCTGTATAGATCAGCTCCTACGGCTGTACTTTCTGCAGCATCTAGTTTTGCTACCACATATCTGTAATGGTTGATTAGCTCGTTTTCTTCATAACCTTCAATGTAAACAGCTTCTTCAATTATTTCATCTTGTTTTACTTCTATTTCTTCTTCCTGAATTCTTTTAATTAATTCTTTTACACTAATTTTAGTAATATTTACTCGTAAGTAATATTTTTTTGGAGGTTTCGTTAAAGATAATAAAACATCTTCAAAATTTGAACCAAAAGTTTCTTGAAATATTTTTTTAAGCCATTCTGGAATTATATATTTCATCCTTAATTTTTATCAATTCTGAATTACAATTTGGACAAATTTTTATTTTTGCATCATATTTTATTTTGCATACTGTACAAAATTTAGACCATTTAATAACTTTTTTAATTCCTTTTGTAATCAATCTTTTGAAATTTATGTTTAAATATTTAAGAATATTTTGAATTTCGTAATCATCGGTCATAACAAATAAATTTGAACCATATTTTCTTTTTAATTCTATTGCAGAAGCTATTAATTCTATATCTGTTTGAGTTAGTTTTGTCTCTCCTAGCTTCTTTGCAAGATCAATAGCTTCTTTGATTTTTTCTTTTGAAGGTTTATAAATTTTTGCTTTAGTTAATATAATTTCTTTTCTTAGTTTTGCTTTTAAACTCTTAGCTTCATTCATTACACCTTCTACAACATAGATTTCTGCATCATTCTCAAGTTTAACATCATGAATTAATACAGCGGTATCTATTAAGAAAACTTTCTTAAGCATCTAATAAACTCCTCATTTTTATTCTTGTATAAAAATCATCTGAAAATCTGATAAAATTTATTCTTTTAGATGCCCCTTTAATTTCAACATTTTCTTCTTTTTTTGTGTATATCTTAATGTTACCATCTATGACTGTTAAAAAGTCTTCGTTACAACTTATTTTTAAAGAAGAGTTAAAAGGAATTATAACTTTTCTTGAACCCCATCTTAAAGGATTCAAAGGATCTACTATAATTAAATCCAATGAAGGATCGATTATTGGTCCATTGCGACTTGCAATATAAGCTGTTGAACCTGTAGTTGTAGCCACAATAATTCCATCACATCTTCCGTCAAACAAATATGAATTATCTTTTAAAATTTTAAAATAGGCTGTTTTTCCTAGTTCTTTAACACAAAATAATACTTCATTTAAAGCATAATACTTTTTCTCTCCCAGTAAAATTTCCAATAATCCTTTGCTTTCTAATTTAAAATTTCCTTTTAATAGGTTATTTAAAGCATAATCAATTTGGTTGGGATATATTTCGCATAAAAAAGCTACTCTGCCTAACTTTATTCCTAGAACGTTGGTTTCTAAATCAACAATTTTGTTTATGAATTTTAGAAGAGTACCATCGCCACCAATCCAAATTATACAATCTAATTTTTCATTAAAATCTAAAACATTAGAATGGTTTAATTCTTTAGCTAAATCTTCTTCCAAATAAACATCGATACTTTTATCTTCTAATTTATTAATTATTTCTTTTGTTAATTCAATTGCTTCATGGGATATTTTGGATATGATGCCTATTTTCATTACAATCTATATTTACGAAATGTTAACTTTAAGCTTAAATATTATTAAAACAATTTTAACCATAACATGGGCTATAAAATATCCGAAGCTGGAGAAATTAAAGAAGGTTCATATATAATAATTGATGATGTGCCTTGTAGAGTGGTGGAAGTCGAGAAATCTAAAACTGGTAAGCATGGCTCAGCTAAAGTAAGAATAGTAGGAATAAGTCTACTTGATGGCTCCAAAAAGGTTTTAACAGCTCCTTCAGATAGTCAAGTAAATATTCCTATTATAGAGAAAAAGTATGCACAAGTATTTAACGTATTACCTGATAAAGTACAACTGATGGATTTAACTACATATGAATTTTTTGAAGTGCCTTTACCTGAATCTAAAGAGATTGTAGATAAATTAGCTCAAGGCGTTGAGGTAGAGATTTGGGATATAATGGGTAATAAAATTATAGCAAGAGTGAAATGATTAATTTTGTTTATATTTTAAAATGAAAACCTTGTATTTTATGGTGGAAGAGGTCTGCTTCTTTCTTCTATCGTGTTTTCGATCCCTTTAGCAAAAATATAATAGTTTAGTCTATTTTCAACTGTGCTTGTCACCTCAAGCATTATTCTTTCATAGAGTATTTCTTCAAGGTTTGATATTCCTATACGTTTTTTAATATCCTCGTAGCTCTCAAAAGCTTTAATTCTTCTTTCATATAAAATTTTTTCCATTGTTTTTTTGCCTATCTTAGGCAATAATTCGAAAGAATGAACTCTAGGAGATAAAGGGCCTGCTGTATTGAAGAAATTTATAAAAAATGCCTCATTCTCTTTTATAATACGTCTTATAATAGTAGCTAGATTTGCTTTAGCTTCATCTGATAGCTCATTGTGTAACAATCTTGCACTGACCCTTTTTATTTTAGTTTTATCTTTACCAACATTTACAAGTTCTCCTACACTTAATTTCACATCAGCGTCTGACACTACTTCTAATAATGTAAAATAATCTCTTCCTATAGTTTGGGAATAAACTTCTTTAATTTTAATTCCAGGTATGTAATGCCTTTTTTCTTTTACCATTCGCATAGGTATATTATAACTTAGAATATAAACGTATTCTTCAAAATAAAATTTCTTTCTTGCTGGATACATTTAAGAATTATTTTAATATTTTAATATTTTTAGAATTTTTTCAAGTTCTTCTCTGCTAAAATATTTATCCGAAGGTAGAATACTTCTTAATTCTTCGATATGTGTGGGCATTAAATTAACTATTTGTACAGCAATCGTTCTGGTTAAATTTAGTTCTTTACAAAGAGTATCAATTAATTCTTCAGCTTTTTCTGCATCAATTTTTGAAATTTTTCTTAAATATTCGGCCATTCTTTTTTGACCATCTTTTATATTACCATTTTCGCTTAACCTTTTCTCCAGTAGCTTAAGCGCTTCAGCTACGCTAATATCTTTATAATATATAATCTTCACACTTAACTTTATATTAGTTTAAATATTAAAAATTAATTTTTTATTATTATATTTCCAATAATTAGTTATGCCAGCAACTAAAGGTTATAGAAAAAAGACACGAAAATTATTATCTAAAAGTAGAGCTAGAAGAGGTCTTTCACAGTATATGATAGATTATAATATTGGAGAAAAAGTGCATATTAATATAAATCCTATAAATGTTATTACAGCACCGCATAAAAGGTATCAAGGTATGACTGGAGTAATTGTAGGAAAAAGAGGTAAGGCATATATTGTAGAAGTAAAGCTTGGTAGTAAAATTAAAAAGATTATAACCACAAAAGAGCATCTAATGAAACAAGAAGGGTTTAATCAACCTAATATAAATTTAACTTCTTCTCAAGGTCAGGCGAAATAGATATAACATCTAAAGATAGAACTTCTACATTCATTTTAGCTAATGATGCTATGCTGGGATTTGTTCTATTATTATCTCCATGTGCAAGTTCTTTTACATACAATCCTCCTTGACAAAGTATCTTAAATTCTACAATTTGTTTATCTATTTGATTATATTCAACAGAATAAACCATTTTGTATCTTACAATATCTTTTCTTCTATATAATACTCTTGTAGGCGTTCTTTGTTGAATAACTCTATTATTTAATTGAGATACTATAAAATCTAGAATTTGTTTATTTACAGGTTTTTCAAATTTAACTTTTAAAAGATAGGTTTTTTCCTCATATTTTGATAAAACTTTAATTTTTTTCATAACGTCTTTATCTACATATCTAAGACCCTTAACTATAACATCTCCTTTAGCATTTTTGTTTATTTCTTCCTCAATTTGTTTCAATTCAATATTCCTTTTTAAAGGTCTTTTTACTTCTACTACAAAAGGTCTTCCAGTATTAATTGTTCTTACATCAATATCTTCCCTTCCTGCTGCATGTAAAATGCTATCTTCTGCATTGAATTTTTCTTTAAAAAAAGGAAGAATGTAATTTTCTATTGATGGCTCATTTGAATAACCTGTATAATTACATTCGCTACAGCCTGCTCCTTTGCAATAATCACAGTATTCTCTTGTTTGTCTTATTCCTCTTTTATTTTTTATATATCTGCCATAGATAAACAAACTTGTAGGTTCTATTTTTATTAGATCATTTTCCATTTCATAAATTATCTTTAAATCAGGATTAACAAAATCTACTTTTTTACCAGTTTTTTTGCTTATAATCTTACATAAAATCTTATTAAAAAAACTTTTCAATGAATCACCAGATGTTATTTCATATTTTGTTCTAATTTCATCCTCGATCTTAATTAGGTTAGAAGGAATTTTTATTCCGATATAAAAAGTATTAAATTCATAGAATTGAATTTTATAAATAATATTTAAAATTATTTTTTTAATTTTAAAAAATAAATTTTTACATAAAATACATTCCTTAGAATTTCTATATAAATTCTTAATTATAATATTAGCTTTTTCTTTTTTATTTTTAATTATAAATTCTTTTAATTCTTTTTTTAATTTTTTTCCTAAACTTATGTTTATTTTTTTAGAGTAAGAGTTATAAAATAATCTTGATAAACATATAGAACAAATATAATATTTACTAAATATATCTTCTAAAATATTTATTAATTTATTCATTTTAATTTTATTGGTATTCCTATTCTTTTAATTCTTTTAATATTTTTCTTTAACTCGTTATAAGTTTTGATCAGATTTTCCACATCTTTTACATCTGTGCCAGATCCTCTTGCAATTCTTCTCATACGTGATTTATCTATAATTTTAGGTTCCTTCTTTTCTTCTTTAGTCATGGATTTTATTATTGCATCCCATTTTTCTAGATTTTTTTCAGCAACATCAAAAACTTCTTCAGGTAAATTTAAGCTAAAGCCTGGTATAAGTTTGAATAATTTACTTAAAGGACCTGCTTTCTTAAATTCTTTTATTTGCTGAACTAATTCTTCTAAAGTAAATTCTCCTGATAATAGTCTTTCCTTCGAAATTTTTTCTTCAATACTTGCTTCTTCTAGTTTTCTTGCCAACGTAGCAAGATCTCCTAGACCTATTAGATTGTTAACAAAACTAACAGGGTCGAAAATATCAAATTCTTCTATTTTTTCTCCTAAACCAATAAAACTTATTCTAGCATTTGTTGCTTTTACTGCACTAATTGCTCCTCCTCCTTTTGCAGAGCCATCAAGTTTTGTTACTATTATGCTTCCTATTTTGGTAGCTTCATTAAATGCTTTTGCTTGATTAAAAGCTGCTTGGCCTATTGTCCCATCTATAACGAGAATTATATGATCAGGATTAATTTCTTTATTTAATTCTTTCATTTCCTCCATCAAAGTTGCTTCGTTTTTATGCCTTCCTGCAGTATCTATTATTATCATGTTGCAGCCTAATTTTGTTAAATATTCAATTCCTCTTCTGGCTATTTTGATCGCATCCCTTTCCTCGATTTCTCCATAGAATGGAACTTGGATTTGTTCAGAAAGCTGCTTTAATTGCTCATAGGCTGCAGGTCTATATGTATCAGCACAAATTAAACCTGGTTTAAATCCTTTATTTTTATAATATTTAGCTAGCTTAGCTGCTGTAGTTGTTTTACCTGAGCCTTGAATACCTACAAGCATTATTACATTTCTTTTCTTAGGATCAAAGTTTGGCACGTATTTCTCTTTACCTAGTATTTCTATTAAAGCTTCATAGGTTTCCTTTAATATCATATCTTTTCTTGAAAAACCAGAAGGAGGATCCTTTTTAGCTGCTTCTTCCAATCTTTTACTTAAGTTTAAAACAATATTTACGTTAACATCGGCTTTTAAAAGTATTCTTTGAATATCTCTTATGAATTCTTTTATTGAAGCTTCATCTCCTGTACTTCCTCTTAGTTTATTTATTGCATTTATAAATGATTGAGAAATTTCCTTTAAAAAACTCATTTTAATGTTTTAATAAATTCGTTTATTTTATTAATTAATTCTTCATCAAATTTTACAATAAATACAACATTGCTTTTTCTAATTTTTTGCAACTTATCTAAGAATTCTGCCTTTTCTTTTCCTCTTTTATACATTCCTCCCGTCTCTTTGATGCATAAATTAAAAGGCATCAATTTTATATTATTCTTCTTTAAAAACTCTATGAAAGATAAATATAAATTAACATCATTCCAATTTACATTATTATCTTCACATATTTTTATCCAAACATCAATAGTATTATGAAAGAGCAAATTTTCTTCAAAATTTCTTTTCATAAATTAATTTAATGGCTTTAAGTAATATATTTTTGGAAAAGGGCCCATAGCTTAGCAAGGTTAGAGCGTCGGCCTTCGGAGCCGAAGGGGCGGGTTCAAATCCCGCTGGGCCCTTAGTTATCTTATTTTTCGACTAATTTCGAATTTTGCTTTTTGAAAAAGCTTTTAAATATAAAAGCAATTGAATTATTATGACTATTAAGGCATACATAATAATAATTATCTTGCTTTTTGTATTTCCACTTTACGTAAAAGCTGAAAACGATACAAAAGTAGATGTAATAGTTGTTTTTAAAGAAAAAGCCGATGAAAAAATAATATTAAAATATGAAGGAGAAATAAAATATGTTTATCAAATTATACCAGGTATTTCCGCTAAAATTCCTTTAAAAAATTTATCAGAATTACAAAAAGAACCTTCTGTTAAATATGTAGAAATTAACGAGGCAATAAGAATACAACAAGAAATACAGTGGAATATGTATAGAATAGGTGCGCCTGCTGCATGGTCAATAGGTGGAACAACAGGTGAACATTTAATTCAAGTAGCTGTTCTTGATACAGGAATAGATGGAACTCATGAAGATTTATCTGCTAATGTAGTTTGGTGTTATGTAGCTACAGATGAAGTTTTGCCTGATCCTTGTTTCGATAATAATGGTCATGGCACTCATGTAGCAGGAATAATAGGGGCATTATTAAATGGTATAGGTGTTGCAGGTGTAGCTCCTTCAATAGCATTATATAGCATAAAAGTATGTACAGGAGGAGGTATTTGCTTTATAGATGATATAGTTGAAGGAATTGATCAAGCTGTACGAGGTCCTGATGGAATAATTGATAGAGATGGTGATGGCCAAGTAGCAGGTGATCCTGATGATGATGCAGCTGATGTTACTAATATGAGTTTTGGCGGCCCTGGACCTTATCCCGCAATGTATGATGCAATAATTTCTGCTTATAACTATGGTTTAATACAAGTTGCTGCTGCAGGTAATAATGGTGAAGCTGGACTTTTAGAACCAGGAAAATATCCAGAAGTAATTGCAATGGGTGCTACAGACATTAATGATAATGTTGCAGATTTTAGTTCCCGTGGACCAGAATTAGATTTTTCAGCACCAGGAGTAAATATTTTATCAACTTTGCCTTTTAATCAATATGGAGAAGCGAGCGGTACAAGTATGGCTTCGCCTCATGGTGCTGGTGCGGTGGCATTAATTCAAGCAGCAAGATTAAAACATGGGTTAAGCTTTTTGGATTTTAATAGGATATACAACCTTTTAGCTGAAACAGCAGATGATATTTTAGATCCAGGTTGGGATAGAGTATCAGGATATGGAATAATAAGAGTAGATAAAGCAATGCAAATAGCTGTTATACCTGAAGAACGTCACACAGTAGTTATATCTTATCCAACAGTAACTTATACAGAATACGTGTTAGCAAATACAACAAAGACATATATAAATACTAATACTGTAGCAGAAGAATTAACAGTTTATAATTATCAAACAAATACTATTACAAAAACAACACAAGTTACTCAACGCTTTCCTGTTCCTCAACTTGAAAAAGTTTCCGTAACTGATTATTTATCTCTTATACTATTCGCTGTATTAGGAATGGTTTTAGGTGCTGGTTTAGGTATTTTGTTGAGGAGGGTGAGATGATGAAAAAACAAATTTTCCTTGGCATTTTAATTATTTTATTTTCAGCTGCTTTCATAATGGCTAATCAAACAAGCGGCTATGAAATAAATTACTTTGTTAAAACTTATAGTTATAAGAGTAATTTAAAAGATGTAAGCCTTTTAAGTATTGATGCTAGTTATTACTTAGTTGCTAATTTAATTGATGAAAATAAATTTATAAATGCAAAAATTTCTCAAGAAGGGCGAATACTTTCTGCTAATAAGTTTAGTTATAATGAAGGTTTAATTATTAACTCTGCAATAAAAGATAATAAAGGTAACATTGTTTATTTAGGAAACACAAAAACAGGTAAAATAGCTATAATAACAAATTCATGGAAGAAGTTAATATCTTATGAAAAAGAAATAATTGGGGAATCTATTGCAGCTTCACCAACAGGTTATTTAATACTTGGTAAAATTAAAACGAGCGAATCTGCAATTATTATATTTATAGATACGAATGGAAATATTTTATGGGCAAAGTTTATTGAAACAGGTAATACTATTTTACCAGTGAAAGCAATTTATTCTTATGATGATAGCTTTATTCTACTTTTGAATTTGAAAGAAAAAGGTATTTTAGTTGTTAAAATTGCTGATACAGGAAATATTATTTGGTCTAAACTGTTAAACGATTCAGCAATTCAAGCTTCTTCAATAATCAATGCTAGAGACGGATACATTATAATAGGTAATACAAATAGCGAAGGAATTATAATAAGTCTATCTGCCAACGGAAATGTAATTTCTTCCTATAGTATTTCTTCAGGAATTAAATTAACTGACATAATTATTTCTATAAATATGGGATACATTATCAGCGGTATATTTAATAATTACTTGAATGATTATGCATTAATAATATATTTAGATAATGAATTTAAAATTATAAAATCTTTATATTTAAATATAATTAATACATCCTTTAATAAAATAATAACTTCTCAATTTTCTTATGTATTTTTAGGCGATTATAAAAGTGTTAAAAATAATTTATTATTAGTAAAAATTAATAGAGATTTTTCAATTTTTGCTTCTTATTTAAAACAAATTAATTTGAAAATAAGTAAAATAAATTTAAATACATTAGTTTTCGAGATAAATTCTTCGATTGCTAATTTAAATAATTTAGATTTTAGCGTTACCGAGGAACAATTAACATTAAATGAAATTACAATTCAAACTACTACTGCTGATCCTGCAGCTACTACAGTTACTGCTCGTATTTCTCCAGTAACTACTGTTACTTATACAATTACACCAGTCTTAAACTATACTACAACACAAACTGTTACGAATACTTCTACTCAAACTTTACAATTAACTGAAACAAATACTAAGTTAGAAAGAATTTTTGAAAAAGAAATTATTCCTACAACCACTACTGAAATAATACAAGATATGCCTTTAGGAATTGCACTATTAGTAATTTTGTTTATAATATCTTTAGGGGTTGCATTAGCTTTATTCAAACCTGCTAGATATTAAATTATTTTTTTTAAACCACAAAAATAAATAACTTTTTACAGATTTCTTTTTTTATGAACATAAGAAAAATAGTAATAATTGGTTCAGGTCCAGCTGGTTATACTGCAGCTATATATACTGCAAGAGCATTGTTAAATCCTTTATTAATAGCAGGTTATAAGCCTGGAGGACAACTTATGCTAACAACTCTTGTTGAAAATTTTCCAGGATTTCCTGATGGAATATTAGGTCCAGAATTAATGATGAATATGAGAGCTCAAGCTGAAAAGTTTGGTACTGAAATAATTGATAAGGATGTTACCAAAGTTGACTTTTCTCAAAGACCTTTCAAAATATGGGTTGAAGATGAGCTATATGAAGCATGGTCAGTAATAATAGCTACAGGTGCTAAACCAAGATTTTTAAATGTTAAAGGAGAGCAAGAATTTTTAGGACGCGGAGTTTCAACATGTGCTCCTTGTGATGCTCCATTTTTTAAGGATCTTGATGTGATTGTTGTTGGAGGTGGAGATAGTGCAATGGAAGAAGCATTAACGTTAACTAAATATGCAAAAAGTGTAACAGTTGTTCATAGGAGAGATCAATTAAGGGCTAGTAAAATACTTCAAGAAAGGGCTTTCAAAAATCCTAAAATAAAATTCCTATGGTCTACAGTAGTTGAAGAAATTGTAGGAGATAAAAAAGTAACAGGAGTTTATCTTAGAAATTTAAAAACAAACGAAGTTTACTTTTATAAATGTGATGGTGTTTTTATTGCAATAGGATATGAGCCTAATACAGAGATTTTTAAAGGACAATTGGAAATGGATGAGAAGGGATATATAAAAGTATATGATAATACAAGGACAAGTGTTGAAGGTGTATTTGTAGCAGGTGAAGCAGCAGATTATAAATATCGCCAAGCAATAACTGCTGCAGGTGATGGTTGTAAAGCTGCATTGGACGCTATTAAATATATAGAAGATCTAATTGCTAAAGGAATAATTAAAGATTAATTTTCGAATAAAAATTTTTAGTTCAATGAATAAAGGAATTTTGGTTGATATAGATGACTGCATATTAAATGTAACAAGAAGGAAAGCTGCTATTTATTCGTATTTGCTTAATAAAAAAATAACCGTAAAAGATGTAATTGGTAAAAGGACTGCTGAATTTTTAAGTAATTATTTACCTTCTAATAAAATCGAAGAGTATAGAGAAAAATTTTGGAAAATAGCGTTATGTTTAGAAAAAGAAGGATATAAATTTATAGATTTGGATAAACCTGAACCATATTCGAGACAAATTTTAAGAAAACTAAGTAAGAAATTCATTATAGTTTATATTAGTAATCGCTTAGAAAGCATGAAACATATTTCAATTAGTCAACTTAAAAAATTCAACTTTCCTTATTATGAAAATGTTTATCATGCAGATGATCAGACTTTTTTGAGAAGTGCTACAGAAGGAAGAAAAAGTGTATTAAGTAAAATACCTAAGTTAAACTATGTTGTTGTTATTGATGATTTACCTGAAAATTATTACCATTATAAAAACTTAGGTATTCCTAAAATAGTTGGTTTTATGAAATATATAGTTCTTGATGAGAAAAAATTTTATAATAATGGTGCAAATTATGTGATTAAAAGTTGGAAAGATTTTCCTTTAAACGATTTTCTTTAATATTTAAGACTTTTTAATAAAAGGTCTAGCTCCTTTGCAAGTTTTACTATTTCTGTTTTCGTTATTTGAATACCGTTTTCTTTCAAAGCTATAACTATCGAACCTAAAACCGGATGAACTTTAACTACTTTAACTTTGCAATTAGGAATAATCTTTTTGATCTCTTCTTTTATTAAATCTATGTAAAATTTAGCCCTTTTACTCTTTGTTAATCCTCCAGTTAAATAAACATTTGAATATTTAGTTTTTAAATATACAGCTTTTACAGCCATAGCTACTTCTTCAGCTTCTTCTTTTATAATTTTATAAAGGAAATTATCTTTGGTGGCAAATTGAATAGCAAACGGAGCTAATCTTGCTATATCTTCATTCTTTAAATCTGTATAAACAATTGTAGATATTTCTGAGCAATCTTTAATTTTTAAGATTTTAGTAATTTCATCTATTATAGGAGAATATTTTAATCTTCCATCGTATATTTTCATTACATAGTTTAAAGTTTTAACAGCTATTCTATAAGCACTCCCTTCGTCTCCTATTATATGGCCCCAGTTTCCAGTTCTAATATAATTCCATCTATTATTATATGTAGCAACTAGAGAACCTGTTCCAAGTATAACTACTATTCCTTTATTTTCAACAATACTGTTAATTGCAGCTTCTCCATCATGTACAAGCTTTAGTTTTACATAATAATTTAGCTCAGCCAATTTTTTAAATAATCTTATATAATCCAGTTTACTATTTATTGCGGCTAAAGCTATACAAGCTGTATCAAATATGGGTTTGACTTTTGCCATTTCTGAAGCGTTGATTATTGAACTTTTAATGTTTTCTATTGTTTTTTCTAAGCCAACTGTATGATAATTAGAAGGGCCTGCTATTCCTATTCCTAAAATATCTAATTTTTCATTTACTATTGCAGCTAATGTTTTAGTCGCTCCTCCATCTATTCCCAAATATAATTTCATTAAACAATTAAGGCTTCTAAGTAAGCAGCTATGAGCAATACTACTGCTGCAAGAATTATAATGAATATTGTATAATATATTTCGCTAAGAAATTCTTTAATATTTCCTTTAAATATTGTTTTTACTCCTTTAGCTAATAATATTAGCCCTTGAGAAAATGTTAACGAGTAGCCTAAAAATTCAAGGAAGGGAAAGAAATAAGCTGGGTATGAAAAAATTAAAGAAATTGTTATAATTAAAGAGGCTAAAGAGGGATCGATATTCCATTCTTCAGCTCTAATTATAGAATAATAAGCGAAGAACTCTGCAGTATTATACATTACAATTGTAAAGAAAAATATACCTAAGATTGGCGGTACGAACAAAAGAGAAATCCTATAATTGTTTGAAAATATGAATTGTGTTTTTTCGTATAGATTCTTTTTCTCTATCTGTTTTGAAAGTTCATCACGTTCTTTTTCTACTTTACTTACATTAACTCCTTGTATTAACCATGCTAAAATAAAGACTTCGAAAATTAAGATTAAAAGTATTGTAAACAAAATATAGTAAGGAATTCTTTTCTTAAACTTCTTTAATATGTAATTAAAAGGCGATGCTTTCTTAATCTCTTCTTCCATGTAAAATCTTTCTTATTGAAGATTAAAAACTTTTAGTTCATTTACAGAATTCATTTTTATGAAAATATATACATAAAAAATTTAAACCGCTGCTTAATGTTAATCTATATGGTATATGAAGTATCATGGTTAATAATTTTAGCTCCTATATTAGTTTCTCCTTTTATTTTAGCTTTTGGGAGAAAGTTATATTCTGGTGGAGCTTTAATTGCTATAGGTGCTGTAGTAGTCTCTTTAATTTCAACTTTAATAGTTTTAGTTAATCTAAAAGAACCTGTTGTGGTAGAAAGTTTTGAAATAATACCTACTTTTCAATCTGGTAATTATAAAATTGCTGGCTTCAAATGGTCTTTATATTTAGATCATCTAAGTATAATAACAGCATTAGTTGTAGCTATAGTTAGTTTACTAATTTTTATTTTTTCCATAGAGTATTTAAGAGGAGATAAAGGAATAGCAAGATATTTTGCTGAAATAAGCTTTTTCGTTGGTTCAATGCAAGGGCTTGTTCTTTCTAATAATCTAATTATGTTATATTTATTCTGGGAATTTGTTGGTTTGGCTTCATATTTACTCATAGGTTATTGGCATGAAAGAGAAGAAGTAGCAAAAGCTGCCAGAAAGGCTTTTCTTGTAACAAGAATTGGTGACGTTTTCTTTTTAGCAGGTATTGTTATTTTATGGTTAAATTTAGGATATTTACCTTCAGTAAAGGAAATTGTTGATGGAAAAATAAATTCAATTTTAGCTTCTTTAGGTTTAGCTACATTGGTTCCTTTATTGTTCTTTGGAGGAAGTATAGGTAAAAGTGCACAATTTCCTTTACATGTTTGGCTTCCAGATGCCATGGAAGGACCAACAACTGTTAGTGCTTTAATACATTCTGCTACAATGGTTGCTGCTGGTGTTTATTTAGTAGCTAGATTGTATGAAATGTTCACAATTGAACCTTTGCCATTAATTATTGTAGGATTTATTGGAGGTTTTACTGCTTTCTATTCAGCTACATTAGGATTAGCTACAAATGATGTGAAAAGGGTCTTGGCATACTCTACTATTAGTCAATTAGGTTTAATGATGCTTGCCTTAGGTTTACATATAGCAGGTTCAGCTATGCTTCACTTATATTCTCATGCTTTCTTTAAAGCATTAATGTTCTTAGCTGCAGGAGCGATAATTCATGAATTAGGTACAAGAAACATGTTAGAAATGGGTGGTTTATCTAAAAGAATTAAAACTTCTTATTATGGAATGTTAATAGGAGGATTAAGTCTAATAGCTATTCCTCCTTTTAGTGGCTTCTTCACAAAGGATCCAATAATAGAAAAAGCATTTTACAGCGATGCAGTTTTATTTACTTTTGGTATTTTAACTTCCTTCTTAACTGCTTTGTATTGGGCTAGGATGATGTATTTAATTTATTTAGGTAATCCAAGGAGTGTTAAGGCTGAAGAAGCAGAAGAAGCGAACATTATCATGAAAATACCGATATATGGCTTTATAATACTTGTTGTTTCTTTTGGGTTATTGGCTCAACTAATACCTTTCCCATACTTATTAAACTTAGAATTTGAAATGCTAAAATTAAAGGTGGATGTTGTAGTCTTATCTTTAATATTTACTGCTATAAGTTTGTTAGGTGTTTATGTTTATCATGTATATTATACAGGTAAACAATATATGCTCCTTCTAACTAATTCAAAATTTGGTAGATCATTAAGAAAAATTTTGGAGAACGGTTATTATTTTGATTATGTTTATGAAAGGATAGCTATCATTGTAGGCTGGTATTTCGGAATTTTACTTAGATTTTTTGATGAAAAAATTATAGATGGAATAGTTAATGGATTAGCTTACGGGACTAAAAAAGCAGGAAGGGCTATAAGATATTTCCAAACCGGTAATTTAGAACAATATTTGTTTTATGTCTTTTTGACAGGCATAATTATAATCCTTTTAATTGTAATTATTTAACAATGGATAATTTACTGTTATTTACGATTTTAATACCTTTAATAGGTAGCTTCATTTCTTTGTTAGGCAATGAAAAATTTTCCAAATTAGTAACTTTAGCTGTTACTTTTTTAGTTGCAGTTATTTCAACCTACCTCTGGATTTATTTCCTATTTAATAAAACAATTATAGAAGAAAGATATGTAATTGAACCTTTAAGACCTTTTAATTCTTCTTTACATTTGTATGGTGATGAACTAAGTCTTTCCTTAGTATTCCTTACAGGAATTATAATGTTCCTCGTAGCATTATCCTCTTTAACTTTAATTCATCATTCAATTAAATCATATAACTTTTTAATTTTAATTTCTGAGGTAGGAATATTAGGAACGTTTCTTTCTAGAGATTTTATTTTCTTCTTTATTTTCTGGGAAGTTGTATTGATACCCATGTTTTTCTTAATAGAGCTTTGGGGAGGACCTAGAAGAAGCTATGCTTCAATGAAGTTCTTAATATTTACTCATGTAGGTAGCGTAATAATGCTTTTAGGAATTTTTCTTGGTTATTTTTATGGGGCAAAAAGTTTTTCATTTGATGCTTATTTTAATCTAGTACCATTTGCTCAAGATTATATTAAAACAATTATTTTCATTACTTTCTTCATTGCTTTTGCAATAAAAATGCCTATACCACCATTACATACTTGGCTTCCTGATGCACATGTAGAAGCACCAAGTCCTGTTAGTGTAATTTTAGCAGCTTTACTTTTAAAGATGGGTGGTTATGGAATGTTAAGAATAGCTTATCCTATGGTAACCGATATAGCTAATCAATATTTTATTTTTATAGCTTTGCTTTCTTCAATTTCAGCACTATATGTAAGTTATGTAGCTATGGTTCAGATAGATTTTAAACGCATGGTAGCTTATAGCAGTATAACCCATATGAGTTTAGTGCTACTAGCAATAAGCTTATCCTTTAATATAAATGATTTAGCTTTATCCAGGTTGTTATTTACAGCTGCAACATTTATAATGATTAGCCATGGTTTTATTGTAGGTTCTTTGTTCTTACTGGCAGGAATAGTTCATGAGCATGCAGGAACCAGAGAAATAGATAAACTAAGTGCTTTAAACATTTTAATGCCAAAGTTTTCTTTAAATTTGATCCTTGCTTCTTTAGCTGAAATCGGTTTGCCTGGCACAAGTGGTTTTATAGCTGAATTATTATTAATATTAGGCATTGTTCCTTTTATTTTAACAAGCAACTTTTATTTATTATTAGCAATATTGGTTCTTGCTTCATTGGTTATAACAACTGGTTACATTTTACATATGTTAAAAAGAATAGCTTTTGGTCCTAAAAAAGAAATAACAAATGTTGATGAAGATGCTTCATTCTTAGAAATATTGCCTCCAATGATAATGGTATGTATAAGTATAATTTTAGGAATATTTCCGATAATTATATTATATGGATTTATTTGAACAATTTTCTCTCTTTAAATTAGATATAATTATAAATTAAAAATTTTAAACAAAAAGCTGTAATTAACTCTTTAGTTTTTTGATAGCTTCCTTTAATTCTCGCCAACTTTCTTCTAAAAGTTGTGGTATTACTTTTGTTGCAGCAATAGTAGTCATATAGCTTGTATCTCCTACCCATCTAGGAACAATATGAATATGTAAATGATCTTCTAATCCTGCTCCTGCGGCTTTTCCTAAATTTATTCCTATATTATAGCCATGTGGTTTATAAGTTTCATCTAAAATCTTTTTTGCTATTAATATTCCTGACCATAATTTATTACTTTCAAGTTCATTTAATTCCTCTAAATTCTTTACGTGTCTTATAGGAGCAATCATTAAATGACCGTTATTATATGGGTATTTATTCAATAAAATTATTATCGTATCATCTTTATAGATAACCAGGTTTTCAGGCTTTTCATCTTCTTTCGATGCTTCGCATATAAAACATTTATTTTCTTTGCTAGCATTTTTTATGTACTTAAATCTCCATGGACTCCAAAGTCTGTTTAACCAACTCAAATTAATCGATATATAAATAAGTGATTTGAAAAATAAAATTTTAGAGTTTCTCCTTTATTCTAATTTCTTTTTCAATGTATAAAAGATTAGAAGAAGTAATAATATCAGATTTAGAACTATACATTTTTCTGGCGTATTCTGCTATTGTAGATTGGATTATCGTGAAAATTTTGTTACAATTGCTACAAAAGTAATAATTAGTTACAACGCCATTTGGCAAAATGAATCTTTTTGCTTCTAATCCACAGAAAGGACATGTAGCTCTAAGATAGCTCATAAAGAATCTTTTGCATTATATTAAAAATATTTAGAAATACTTTTAACGGTATTACTAAAGTATTAAGGATAAAAATATTATGCTTAAAATCGTAACGCTTAAAATTGAAACAAAATTTACCACATGATTATTTACGTATTTAACTCCCGATACATATCTACATTCATCATCGCAAATATGTATCTTTTCTTCAGAATATTGATTACATTTTTCGCAATAATATATTGCTTGTATTGTAGCTCCAAGAAAACTATCCAAAAGATTTCCTAACGTAGAAAACAAAGTTAAAATTAAAATTAAAAAAAGCAGTGAAATATTAAGTGGTATCATAAAATAAACTATTATCGAGAATAAAACCACGCTTAAAATACCTGAAATTGTTCCTAACAAAGATATTGCACCAGGCCTTCCTGTAGGTGAAATTTTAAAGTTTATGATAAGTCTTGGATTCTTTTTTGATAGTACACCTATTTCTGAACTGATTGTATCCGAAAGGAATATTGTTAGTGCTACGAGATATCCGTATATGAATATTTCATATTTATATAATCCTTCAAGTAATCCAAAAATAAATATTGGTAATCCATTTGCTAACACATTTTTATGGTCTCGTATATAAGAGTTTGGCTTAATCAAACCTAATTTAATTTTTAAACGAATCTTATATCTTGTTGCAGTGTTGGTTATAAAAAATGCAATTAATAAAAGGATCAAGTATTCTCTTCCTGCTACTATGAGTAATATAATTCCAAAAGTAATTGCTATAGTAACTCCTCCTAGTGTTAGATACTTCTTTCTATACGCAAAATAACTGAGACCTAATATTATAGTTATAAGTATTAAATCTGCTATTGTGCTAAACAATTTAAAATTATATCTTTTCTGAGAATTTAAATTTTTCTAAAACGTTGGTCAAAGATACTCAACCGGTATTAAACCAATTAAATTCATCGCGTTTTCTAACACTTGTGATACACATTCAACTAAATTTATTCTGAAAGACCTCGCAGGTTCATCTGAATTTATTACTGGATATTTTTCATAATATGAATTAAATAGATCGCATAGATCTCTAATATAAATAATGATCATTTGAGGTTGCAAATTTTGCGCTGCTATTTTAACAGCTTCAGTGAACCAAGCAAGTTTCTTAATTATTTTAATTTCCATATCATTTGGAAAATAACTTTCATAACTTTCGCGTTTAATTTCTTTAGCTTTTCTCAGAATTCCTTTTGTTCTTACGTAAGTATAAAGTACGTAAACGCCACTGTCTCCTTCGAGCTTCAATGTCTCATCAAAATCAAAGATTAGAACTTTATCACTATCAAGTTTCAACAATGCATATCTTAACGCAGAAACAGCAATTTTTTCGCTTATCTCATCTATCCATTTCTCATCCTTGTCTGGATTGTTTTTCTTAACTATTTCTTTTATTTTATCCTTTAACTTATCCAATACATCATCTGTATTAAAATATATTCCCTTTCTACCTGACATATGGACTATTTTGCTTTCTGTTTGATAACCAAGTTCCTTTGCAGCTTTATTTGACAAAGCAACAAGTTCATATTTATAATGAATATATCTTTTTGCCATTTCTTCTCCAGCTACACGGTAAATTATAGATTTTATTACGTCTTGTAATCTTGTTTGTCTTACATCTATTACTGATATAGCAAGATCAGCACCACCAAATTTTATTTCCTCTATACCATTAACATCTGTTTCATAACATTGTATAGGATACTCCTTATTAAACTTGTACTTGAATACGTCTTTTATTATTCCTAGCTTCCAAAATGCATAAGCTATATCTTTAGCAAGATATGTGGAACTTCCATCAGCTCTTATTATAACCTGATCAGTTTCCTTTTCATGTCCTTTTATTAGCTTACTTTTAATGATTATACATCCTTTATTTGGTCCTTCGGTTTCTTTTGTTATTATCTCATTTTTTTCTAAAATTTGAAGTGCTTGCTTAAGTAATTCAAATCTAACAATATCGCTTTCCCAGTTAATCAGATCAAAATATGCACCCAATCTTAAACATGTTTTAAGTTGATAATATAATACTTTCCTTGCTATTTCTCTTGTTATCTTTGCTATTTCAGTTGTTTGCGAATCGATTTCCTTAACTAATTTCTGTTTTTCATTTAAAAGTTCCTTGTTTATTTCATATAATTCATTAACTTTCACATAAACATGATCACCGCAGTATTTATCAAATCTTATTTCGCTTTCAATAGGAAACTTCAATTTGGTAAAACCCAATATTATATCTGCCATTTGCGAACCTGTATCATCTATATAATTTAAAGTAAAAACATTGTAATTGACAAACTTAAGTATTCTACTTAATGCATCTCCTAAACAAGTATTTCTTGAGTGGCCTATGTGTATTGCTTTATTTGGATTTGTATTTGTATGTTCTATTAATACTTTTTTACCGTTACCAAGATTTGTCTTTCCATAATCTTTTTTCTTAGATTGAATTTCTTCTATAACTATTTTTGTTAATAATTTTTCGTTAGAATAGAAGTTAATATAGCCATTAATTACCTTTATTTCTTTAATTAAAGGATATTTTTCTTGAATTTGTAACAATTTTGAATAAATTTCATTTGCTAATTCAACAGGATTTTTCTTTAATTTTTTTGATAGCTTGAAAGCTATAGTTGTTGCTACATCACCATGTTCCTCTAATAAAGGTTTTTCTAAATAAAATTCGTCCTCGCTAGGAAGAACTTCTTTTAACATTCTCTTAATTTCCGCATATAATGTTTCGTAAGACAATTTACTTTAATTACTATTATTTTTGTTTCCTAAATTAAGATTTTGCTTGTAGAATAAATTTAACAAATAACTTTTAGTTGGAATTTTTCAAAAATAACGTTTCTAAGTTTCTAACAAACATTAAATTGTAAAAAAGCATATGTTTGATAATTATAAGAAAAATTATGAGGCATCAAACGCTGCGTGGCTTCATCATCTAGTAAGCCCTTTCGAGCTTTTTCATTTGCCTCTAATTTAAAATAAATAGAAAAATTTATAACTTTATTGCTAAATATTTGTGTATGCACAAAGATTGGCTTATCGCAATATCAGTACTTGCATTTGGATTTATATTATTAGCTTTTTCGTATGAGACTAACTTATTCAATTCTATTCAGGAATATATTAAAAAGTTAATTGAACCAATAACAGTTGGGATACTACCATGAGTAAAAAAATAATCAAAATAGAAGAAAAACATTCTTTTGCTATTAAAAGATTGATGGCGGTAAGAATTTCTAGATTTATAGTTCAATTTATGTTTTTATTTATTGCAAATCTTGGAATAACCTTTTTTCTTCCTTTACCTATAGTAGGTCTTACATATCCTTGGTCATCTTTTATAAGCTCCTTTGATCTTTTACAAATATCAATTGTTCTTTTAATTCCTCCTATACTTCCTTTAGCTACAGTAGCAATATTTAATGTTACAATTGGGAGATTTTTTTGCGGTTGGCTTTGTCCATTTGGATTTGTACAGGATTTGATTGGCTACATAACTAGAGCAACACGTTTCATTTCATCTAAAACTGATGCAAGATTAAAGAATTTTAAATATTTTATGTTGTTCATGGTTTTAATTGTAACATTAGGATTAGCTAGTTTAAATAGTACCAATGTCTTAGAAACATTTAGAAGTACTTATGGACGTGGAGTAGGAATAATGCCCTATTCTTCTTTAGCACCTGATGCTACATTATTAGGCACAATACCTTTTCTTTTTAATTTAGGAATTTTACCATCAAGTTTTGAAAAAATATTTTCTTCTTTAAATTTTGGTTTAGCTGTGAGGTATTTCTTCCTTTTCTTAATTTTGATATTAATAGCTAGAGTTAGCAGATTTTATTGCAGATATATATGTCCAATGGGTGCTTTAAATGCAATTTTCTCAGCTAAAAGTTTTATTGGAATATATAGAGATGTTGGAATATGCGATGCTTGTGGTCTTTGTTCTAAAATATGTCCTGTACAAATTGATGTAGAAAAGGCTAAAATAGGAAGAATAGATGGAAAAGAGTGTATAATGTGTCTCGAATGTGTGGCTGCTTGTCATACTAAGACTTTAAAAGTTTCTTTTAAACGTTAGTTTTCTTTTATATTTTATTATTAAAAATATAATAATAAAAATTATTACAAATATTAAAATTAAATCTATAATTTGAGTATAATTTTTTATTTCATACCATTTTTCTCCTAAGATATATCCTATATAAGTAAGAAAAAAATTCCAAGGAATAGAACCTATAAAAGTATAAATTGAAAATTTTACAAGATTTACTCTTAATATACCTGAAGGTAAAGGAATAATTGTTCTAATTGCAGGCATATTTCTGCTTGCCAAAATTACTTTAGCACCATGCTTATTCATCCATTTTTCGGCTTTTTCTACATGTTCTTCTTTTATTAATAAATATTTCCCGTATTTTAACACAAATTTTCTTCCTATTTTTATTCCTAAAAAATATCCTATCCATGAACCTACCAAATTTGCTAAGCTACTTATAATTACTACTAAAGCAAGATCGAAATGACCTAAATATACAAGATAGCCTGCAAAAGGCATTACTATTTCACTAGGAATTGGCATTAAGGCACTCTCAAGTGTCATTAATATAAATAATCCCAAATAACCAGCATGTTTCATTGTTTCAACTATAAAGTTTGAAATGATCTCTAAGAAATTTGTAATCATTGTTTTTAACTTTACTTTTAAGCAATAAAAATTTTCTTATCGCAAGATAGTAGTGTTTTAAATGGGAGTATTAAAAGTTATTAAGCTAACAGAGTCATCAAATGGTATCTAAGCAAAAAATTTATATAAAAATTGAAACTTGGTCAATTTCAACGGAATGCTCTTATCACCAGTAATATTGAAATTGCTAAGATGGTAATCAAGAATAGTCCAATAATAAATTGAGAGTTTATTTCCTTGTTATCTTCCATGTATATTACTTCTAATGTAACTTCTTCTCCAGGCTCCATTTTTACAGTTATCATAGGATTACTTGAAAGATTTTTAAACTCCATGAATCTAAGGGTTTTAACTTCATTAATCTTCATTTCTTTAGGTACCTCAAAAATTAATGTTATCGGTTCATATAACCATTTTTCTGTAGAGAATATTGAGGAATTATTAATTTTTTCCAAATTAACTTGAGTATGATTTATATTTACTTTATCTATAATTTGATTATTTACAATTAATGTTAATTTAGTTAATTTATATATTTTATAATAAATTATTATAATAGTTTTTTTATCGATTAATTTTAAAGAAATTATCAACTCATCATTATTATTATTTAATTCTATTTTATTTGGTAAAATTATATCCATATATTCTACTTTTGTATTTTTATCTTTGAATTCAACTTTTTTAATTTTTAAAGTATAATTTAAGTAAGAATCTGACCATTCTTCATATATTTTAGTCAAATTACTTGATATAATTTTATTATTAAATAATATTGTTTTATTAATATATAATTCGAATTTTCTTTCATACTTAAATGTTATAGTTATTATATTATAATTTTTATTAACTAAATATTGAAAACTAGTATCGTTGGAATAAACATCTGCACTCCAGCTTAGGAATTTGTATCTGCTATAATCGTCAATATAAATTTGTGAACTTAAAACTTTAAAATTGATTATCTTATACATATCCAATATGATTTGAGCTGTATTATTTTCAAATTTGATCGGATGATCTGCCTCAATATTTTCTATAATTTTACTTAAACCAGTATAATTACCAGTAACAATTTTTATTTTTAATATAGCTTTCTTGCTTAGAATATAATAGGCTGTAAGTTTAATAAAGTTATAAGACTTAATTTCATAATTTCTTTCATTGGTTGTTACGTTGTCACTCCATTTATAAAAAATTATACTATCAGTAGAATTGATAGGAATTATTGGTTCTGCATATATTTTTAAATTTTTTGAATGAGCTATTCTAATATAATCCTCCCATATAGCTTTTTCTTCATCATTAATTTTTATTTTAATCTTAACATTGTTAGTGTAATTTAAAAATGCGTAATTAATTTCTAAGCGTGTTAATAAAAAGTAATCATATTTGGCTATAACAGTTATATCATCCCATTGTAATAATTTAACAACAGAATTGTTATTATTGCTTTGAATTACGTTTTCCCAATTTATCAATCTTAATTTTGTTGTTCTATTGACAGCTATTTCTTCTTGAATTTGTAAATTAATAAGCTTTTCATTATATAACAAATAATTGATTTTTATTGAGCCATTATTCATAATGTAAGTGCCATTATCGATTTTAATTTTTAAATTCAATGGAGGATCAGATTTAACTGTTAATGATGACCTTGTATATATAGGAAGGATCTCAAATCCGTTACTTCCAGTAACTATTAGCTTACCATTTGATAAGCTAAGACCTATTATATTGCCTGTATTGTTATCTATTTTTTCTGAAACAATATTATTCGTTAAAATATCATAATAAACAACAATATAATTATTATCTTTTTTTGCTGTAAATATTAAAATATCATTAATATAAATTAAATCTGTTTTTATTACTTCAATATTATATTTCGATAATTGTATTTTATTTATTAAATTTGAATTTTTTACATTTAAACTAATTAATGTATTATTAGATAGTAAGAATATAACTTTATCATTTATGCTAACAATATTTGAAACTATTTCTGATTTTAATGCCAATTCCCAAATTTTATTGCCATTGGATAAATTAATAGCTATAAGTAAAGGATTATTTTTATAATCTTTTCCTTTAACTATTATGTAATTATTATTGATAGTTAAAGGTTCATTAGCTACTATTCCAAAACTTCTATCCCATTGTATCGTATTATTTAAAGATCTAGCCATAAAATGACCAAATGTTGTTTGGATAACTACGATTTTATCATAGAATACTGGTGAAGTTCTTGGAAAGTTATAATTTGCTAATAGCCATATATTCAATATCGAACCATCACATGTAGCTCTTATAATTTGACCAGCAGGTCCTCCTGAAGTTGTGAAAAACACGTTATCTTCTGTTGCAATAATACCTAGATTATCATCGGTTGGTCCATACCTTTTTATAAGTTTTAAATTAAATTCGCTTACTATTTTAAAATAATTGATGTAGCTTTCAGCATCTTTAAGAATTAAATTATTGCATTTTTTAGCTATAACTGGTGCATGAGAATTTGGCGAACCTGTTTTAGTTATTTGTGTTAAATTATATTGTAAAGTATTCAAATTTACCATGAATAGATTACCTTTATCTGTAACGAAATACGCTATATCATTAAAAGTTGTAATTTTTGAAGCTATGGTTTCGTTAAGCTTTTTTTCTTTTAAATTAAAGACTTTTTTATTAAAAACATTGTTATAAACCAAACCGAAAACAGGATTATTGTTAAAAGAATAATAAGGATTTACCCAATCGATTTTTGTATCATTTTGAGCATTCTCTGCTTGTGTTGAAGTAGTATTAATAAACAATAAGTTAAAAATTAAAATAATTAACAATAACAATGTTAGATTTTTCACAATAAACATTCTTATTTTACGAATAAATATTTTCTTTAAAATTATATAATAATACCTAGGTATTACATCTCTTAATTTTTTTTAAAAAAATAGAACCAAATAGTAATAAGGAAGAAGCATCCAGTATAAAATAAACTTTTTATTTATCATAATGATACTTTTTTTAATTTAGGACACGAAAAGTGTGTATGAAGATATTCTCTACTTGCTTTACTGTTCTAAAATACAAGATGAAGCTACGAATCGATGAGTGGAACGATGAGAAACTTTAAAAAAGAATTCTCAACTTTTTCAAGAAAGGGATAAAGTCAGATTAAAAATAATTTTTTCAATTGATTAGAAAAATCTTAAAATAGTTTGAATTTTTTAAGAAATCCCTCCAAAATTTCTTCCAGTCTGTTTTTTCCGTCTTTTTCCCTGTATTCATAATATACTCTTGTTACATTCTTGTTTATTTTTAAATATCTAGATAAATCTGACTGTGTTCCTAAAATTACAGTATCACATTCAATTCGATTTATAATCTCTTCGATCGCTTTTAATTGTTCTTCATTATAACCGATTGTAGGTAATACTTTATCTATATGGGGGTATTCTGAATAAATTTCTTTGTAAATACCTGTAGCGTAATCTCTTGGGTCAACTATTTCCTTTGCACCGTATAATTTAGCAGCGACAAATCCTGCACCATAAGGCAAATGTCCATGTGTTACAGTAGGGCCATCTTCTACTACTAAAACTCTTTTATTCTTTATCAATGATGGATCTTCTGCTTCTATTATAAATTCCGCTTCAATTATCTCTGCTTTAGTGTTTAATTTTCTTATATTTTCTTTAGTTTGAATAACTTTATCCCTTTCTGCAGTATTTACTTTAGTTATGATCAACACATCAGCTAATCTTACATTAATTTCGCCTGGATAGGATTTTTCATGTCCAGCTCTTATAGGATCTACGGCAGTGATCATTAGATCAGGTTTTATGAAAGGTAAATCGTTATTACCGCCATCCCATAACAGTAGATCGAATTCTTTTTCAGCTTCATTTAAAACTTCTTTATAATCAATACCTTCAAAACAAACAATTTTCCTTTTAAGATAATTCTCAAATTCCTCTTTTTCCTCTATTGATAAATTTAATCTATCTAAATCATTAAGGTCTTTTAACTTAACTACTTTAAGTTTTTCTAAATCACCATAAGCCATGGGATGTCTTATTACTGTAAAATTAATTTTTTTCTTTAATAGAACTTCAGATATTTTCTTTGATATTGTACTTTTACCTGCCCCTGTTCTTGAAGCTGTAACAGCTATTACAGGTTTTGTTGATTTAAGCATTGTTTCAAAAGGTGAAAGTAATTTAAAAGAAGCTCCTGCAGCTAATACAATACTTGCCTTACTCATAACATCCTCATATAATAAATCACTGTAAGCTAAGATTACTTCTTTTACTTCATGTTCTTTTATAAGTTTCCCAATATCTTTTTCATCATAAATTGGTATACCATCATTATAAAGTTTACCTGCTAATGAAGAAGGATACTTTCTTCCTGCTATACCTGGTATTTGGGCTGCGGTAAAAGCAACAACATCGTATTCTTCATTATTTCTAAATAGAATGTTAAATGTATGGAAGTCCCTACCTCCAGCACCCATTATGATAATTTTCTTTCGCATAAATAAGAGTAATTTTACTTATAAAAAAATTTATCTTTATAAATGGGTACCCAGAAAACCCAGAGCTTCATCTCTGGATGAATGGGAAAAGCTTAAATAGTTGTAGGTAAAAAATTTCAAAGGCTAAAGAAAAGATAATATTATGGTAGATAAAAGTTAAATAGGCTAAATCTAATATATAAACAGGGATGTTCCCTTAAAAGATCTCAATATACCCCATAGATTAATGAGATCTATGGGATGGGGGGAGCTGTGAGCCTCCCGAACCAGCAAATGAGGAGATAGGGGCAAACCCTACTTTAAACGCTGGAAGCTCCCGACTTTAGTCGTGGAGTAGCTCACCTATAAAACATTAAAGGCCTTTCTTCTTTTCTTATCTGAACTTTTCTTATATTCTTAGCCATCTCTTGATAATATTTTATATCATCTGGGGTTAAACTAGGACCAACAACATTTAAAGCACTCTCGAAATGTTTCCTTTTAACTATTAAAGGTTTAGCTCCTTCTCTTATTGCAGCCATACCTGCTTCTTTGCATAATGCTTCTAAGTCAGCTCCTGTATATCCTTCAGTCAATGAGGCTATTTCTTTTAAATTTACATCATTATCCAATGGCATTTTTCTAGTATGAACTTTCAATATTTGGTATCTTGATTCTAAATCTGGAGGAGGTATGTAAATTATTGAATCAAATCTTCCTGGTCTTAATAATGCAGGATCTAGTATGTCTACTCTGTTTGTAGCACCAATAACTACAATGTTTTTTAATGGCTGAATACCATCCATTTCTGTTAATAACTGGTTTACCATTCTATCTGTTACTCCTGAATCTCCAATCCTGCTTCCTCTTGCAGGAGCTATTGCGTCTATTTCATCGAAAAATATTACACATGGAGCTGATTGTCTTGCTTTCTTAAATATTTCTCTAATTCCTCTTTCTGATTCTCCAACCCATTTACTTAATAATTCTGGGCCTCTAATTGAAATAAAGTTCGCCTCACTTTCAGTAGCTACAGCTTTAGCTAATAAAGTTTTACCAGTACCAGGAGGACCAAATAATAAAATACCTTTGGTTGGTCTTATACCTACTTGTTCAAAAAGCTCTGGATATTTAAATGGTAATTCTACAGCTTCTCTTAAGGCTCTTTTAACATCTTCTAAACCGCCAATATCTTCCCAATGAATTTCTGGCACTTCAACCATTATTTCTCTTAAAACCGAAGGTTGGACTTCTTTTAAAGCAGCTTCAAAGTCTTCTTTTGTAACTTTTAAGTTTTGTAAAATTTCTGGAGGTATAATTCCTTTACTTAGATCTATTTTAGGTACAAATCTTCTTAAAGCATGCATTCCAGCTTCTCTTACTAATGCAGCTATATCTGCTCCTGTAAAACCATGCGTAATTTGAGCCAATTCATCTAAATCTACATTTGAATCTAAAGGAACATTTCTTGTATGAACCATTAATATTTCTTTTCTTGCTTTTTTATCAGGCATTCCTATAGCTATTTCTCTATCAAATCTTCCAGGTCTTCTTAATGCAGGATCAATAGCTTCAGGTCTATTTGTAGCTCCTATAACAATTACTTGTCCTCTGCTTTTTAATCCATCCATTAATGCAAGAAGTTGTGCTACAACTCTTTTTTCAACTTCTCCTACCACTTCTTCTCTACGAGGAGCTATAGCATCTATTTCATCTATGAATATTATTGAAGGTGCATTTTGTTCAGCTTCTTTAAATACTTCTCTTAATCTAGCTTCTGATTCTCCATAAAATTTACTCATAATTTCGGGTCCATTTATACTTATAAAATTAGCACCGCTTTCAGTAGCTACAGCTTTTGCTAATAAAGTTTTACCAGTACCAGGAGGACCATGTAAGAGTACTCCTTTTGGAGGGTCAATGCCTAATCTCTTAAATAATTCTGGATGTTTTAAAGGAAGTTCAACAATTTCTCTTATTTTCATTTTAGCTTCTTCTAAATCACCAATATCTTCAAAAGTTATTGCAGGAACTTGTAATGCCTCTTCCTTTACAGCTTCTTCTCTTATTACAATTTCTGTACTATCTGTAACTATTCCTGCAGGACCAGGAGTAACTGATATTACAACAAAAGAAAAAACTCCTCCTATACCAATTGAAATATTTATTATGTCTCCTTTTGTTACAGGTCTTGGGTTATAAAATTGTCTTTCAATTAATCTTGTTTTAGCATAGGAAATAAAATCTGGAGGTATTGATTGATTAAGGGGGGCTAAAACTATTCTTGTAGCGTGTTTTAATTTCGCAGGTCTAACTGTAACAATATCTCCTAATGAAACTCCTGCATTTTTTCTTATAGTACCATCCATACGAATAACTGTTCTATCAACGTTATGCCTTAAAGGCCAAACTAAAGCATGCGTAATTTTTTTACCGGTAATTTCTATAACATCGCCTGGAACAAGTCCTAGTTCATTCATTACTTCTCTACTTATTGATACATAGCCAGTGCCTACTTTATCAGGCTCTGAATCCATTACCGTTAATTCAATTCCTTTAGGATATTTCTCTGTCAAGTTAACTCACAATATATTTTACAATATCTAATATATAAGAATAATTTGAATAATTAACTTGAAAAATGCTTTTTATTAACATATAAGATAAAATTAATAATAAATGGATACTATTATTGAACCGAACGAATTAGCTAAAATAAGGAGAGAATTGGCAATAACTCAAAAGCAATTGGCGAAAATGTGTAATATTAGCCAATCTTTAATAGCGAAAATTGAAAAGGGAGAAGTTGATCCAGCTTATAGTAAAATGAGAGCTATTTCAAATGCTTTGTTACCATATTTGATTAAAAAAGGTAAGAAAGTTCATGAAATTATGAGTAGAAATGTAATTAGTGTGTCTCTTTATACTACAGTAAAAGAAGCTTCTGAAATTATGACAAAACATGGTATATCTCAAATGCCTGTTATCGAAGATAATAAAGTAGTTGGAAGCATATCTGAAAAAGCTATTTTACAAGCATTAATGAATAAAAAGAATTCAAAAAAAGTTTTTTCAACTTATGTTAAAGATATTATGGAGTCACCTTTTCCTATGGTAGATTATGATACTCCTGTAGAAGCTATATATTCTTTATTACTTTACTATCCAGCAGTCTTAGTTTTAAAGAATGGGGAAATAAAAGGAATAATAACCAAAGCCGATATAATTAAACCTTAAAAAAATTCTTAAATTAATTATTTATTCATTAAATTTTTAAATTAGAAAAAAGTAAAAGATACAATGAACTTATCGGTTAGCTATAATAATAAACGATCAACTTTCGAATTACCTGTGGAGTTTGTGGAAAGAAAGGGCAAAGCGCATCCTGATAGTATTTGTGACATGGCCGCAGAAGAATCTAGTTTAGCCTTATGCGAATATTTTTTAAAAAAATACAATAGAATCTATCATCATAATATAGATAAAGCTGTACTTGCGGGAGGCCAATCAAATGTAAGATTTGGAGGTGGTGAAATAATAGAACCTATTTATTTATTATTAGTTGGTAGAGCAGCTAGAGAAGTTAATGGAGAAATTGTTCCTGTCGATGAGCTTGTAATAAATGCTGTTAAAGAGAGAATAAAAAAGGAAATAAGATTTCTTAAACCTGATTTGGATATTAAAATAGATACAAAAATAAGAAAAGGTAGTGCAGATTTGATTGGTAATTTTGAAAGAGGAGTTTTTGTACCTCTTTCAAATGATACTAGTTTTGGTGTAGGTTTTGCTCCTTTAACTACTACTGAACAAATAACTTTAAAAATCGAAGAACACCTGAACAGTAAAAAAATTAAAGAAGAATATCCTGCTATAGGTGAAGATATAAAAGTTATGAGTGTAAGAGTTAATGACGAGCTTAAAATTACAATTGCATGTGCCTTCATTTCAAAGTTTATAAATAATGAGACTGAATACATGAATTATAAAAATATAGTAAAAAAGGAAGCAGAATATGTAATAGATTCTCTGACTAAAATGAAACATTCTATAGCTGTTAACAATGCTGATGATATTAAATCTAAGTTATTTTACTTAACAGTTACAGGTACAAGTGCTGAACATGGTGATGATGGGCAGGTTGGAAGAGGCAACAGAGCAAATGGACTTATAACACCCTTTAGACCAATGACTTTAGAAGCAACTGCAGGTAAAAATCCTATTTCTCATACAGGTAAACTTTATACTATTGCATCCCAAATAATTTGTAATAAAATTATAAATGAATGTGAAGATGTTAAGGATGTTTATTGCTATATGGTAAGTAGAATAGGGGATCCTATCACTGAACCTAAAATGGTCCATGTAGAGATTATACCTTATAAGAAAGGGCCTGATGAAGGAACAGTTGAATCTATAGTTAAAGAAACAGTTTCTAATATTCCATTGCTTTGGAAAGATATCATAGAGAGAAAAATAAGATTATTTTAAAGTGTTTGTTTTATCCTAAATTTTTTAAAATAGAAATAACTAAATCTCTGGTATTTTTCAAATCTTCAATTGTTGTCATTGAATAACACGAATGGATATATCTTGCTGGACATGATATGACCAAACAGGGTATTCCTCTTTTAGTCAAATGAATAACACCCGCATCTGTGCCACCAAAAATAGGTTTTTTAAACTGATATTTTATATTCTCTTTTTCAGCCGTTTTAACTGCAATTTCTACCAGTTCTCTATTTGCAACCATCGTTTTATCAATTAATGTTATCACAGCTCCTCCTCTTAACTTTGAAGGAACCCTATAATCTTCTATGTTAGGCACATCTGCAGCTACGGTACATTCAACAATGATAGCCAAATCTGGTTCTTGTTCATATGCTAATACTCTTGCTCCTCTTGTTCCTAATTCTTCCTGAACTGTAGAAGCTAAAATTAATTCAAAATTAGGTTCAACCTCCTTTAATATCTCAATTAAAATGCTACAACCAACACGGTCATCTAAAGCTTTACTCATTATTATATCACCTTGCGTTATGAAATTGCTAAAAGGAACAATATATGTTCCTACGTTTATCCCTAAATCATTCAATTCTTTCTTGGATAATCCTGTATCTATAAAAGCATCTTCAATTTTTATTGGCTTTGTTTTTTCTTCTTCTTTTAATATATGTGGCGGTATTGTTCCTACAATTCCAATAACTTCCTTTTTGCCTAATATTTTTACGGGCATACCTGCAACTATTCTTTCATCCCATCCTCCAATCGATGTGAATTTTATAAAACCGTTTTCATCTACAGACTGAATTATAAATCCTACTTCATCCATATGTGCAGCTACAAGAATTTTTCTTTCTCCTTTTCCTTTTTTTGCAATAATGTTACCAATTCTGTCAATATATGTTGATGCATATTGCTGGAATTTTTCTTTTAGATATTTTCTCACCTCATCCTCGTAACCTGAGGGACCATTTAATAAAGTAAGCGTTTTTAATTCTTCCAGCATATTAAATTTTAATAAATTAAAATTATAAGTAATTTAACGATGTCTTTAACATTCGCCTCAAAATCAACTGAATTAATCAAAACAATTAAATTGGAGATAGGAAAGATTTTTTCAATTCTTTGTGAGAATCAAGAGAATTGCTTAAATATATTTAATGAGTTAAAAAAATTTTACCGTTCATCGAATAACATTTTTTTCTTTAATAATGTTTTTTCTTTTGAACCAAATTTCAGCATCAAAGATATTATTAAGTTTTTAGCTTTAACGTATGAGGTTAAAGAAGAAAGTGATTATTACCAAATTTTAGGTAAACGGATAGAATTAAATAAAAAATATAAAGATTTATCATCAGCAGAAAAAATTTTGTTAAGTCTTTTTTGCTTATTAATAACTGATTATGAGTATTATATTTTAAACTTAGCAGAATTAAATATCGAAAATGAAATATGGTATGTATTACAAAAATTTAAAGAAAAAAATAAAGGATGTTTAATTATTTCTAATAATCCGTCCAGCATAGAAAAAATTTCAGATCATGTTTATATTACATTTGAATTGAAGTTAATAGATCAAGGCACTCCTTTTGACTTGGTAAATAAATATGTTCCTAAAATTTTTGTTGAAATTTTTCATTCTTCTCCATCAAAAATAAATGAATTTATAGAAGCGCTAAGTAGAAAAAGAGGTATTAATGTTATTTCTTATGATGATAAAGAAATTAAGCTGGAAGTTGAGAAAGTCCAAGATAGTTTGCGTAGAATTTTCTTTTCAGCAGAACAAACTGATTTTTTAATAACCAACATATCACTTTTTTTTCCTACATTAAATGAAGTTTATAAAGTTATTAAAAATGAAAAAATATGGGAAACTTAAAATCAATTTTATATAAAGATTTTAAAAATTTATATTATAAAAAATATGTTATAATTTTTTCTCTTTTTTATTTTGTTTTTATTTTTTATTTATTAATAAATTTTTCTTCAAATGTAAATGAAACAATTAATTTATATATTATAAATAATGATGAAGAAAATGAATATATTCAGGATTTTGTTAATATTTTTAAAGATAAAAATGTTAATTTAAATTATGAAAAAAATGTACCTTTAAATGAATCTTCAGAAAAATTATTTATTCAAAGGAGATATGATGCAGTACTAATCATTAATAAAGGATTTACTCAAAATTTAACCCAATTTAAACAGCCAAAAATAGAAGTATTTGTAGTTTCAGAAAGCGAATTGAAAAGGAAGCTCTCTCTTTCTTATATTTATCAAAAACTTGATGAGTATTTTACCGAGTTTAAAAGAAGTGCTGCAAACAATTTGCAGAATGTTACTAATGAAGAGTATGTCTCGTATATTAAATTTTTAGCAAAACCTTTTATTTTAAATATTACTGAGATTAATATATTACAAATTCCCTACGAAAATTTTGCTTATTTTTCCTTCTTTATACAATCGAGCTTTTTCTCAACATTAATTATTTCGGCTTTATTAATCAATAGCGATTTTACTGGGAATTATTTGTTGTTATTAAAAAGAACAAGACTTATATTTTTAAAAATCTTTATCTCAAAAATTTTAATTTTTAGTATTTTCTTTTTATTGATTACTTTTGTTTATTTTCTTATTTCTTTTTTATATAATATTGTTATAAAAGATCCTATAAATTTGATAATAATTATTCTGTTTGTTGCTTTGCTTTCCTTTGGTTTAGGAATAGTTATAGGTTGTATAGTACCAAAAGAATATATATTCCTACCTCTTACGATTATTTTAACATTTATTTTTATTTCAGGCGGTTTCTTTTTGCCAAACTTTAATATTCTTGAACCGGTTATCAATTATTTTCCGTTACATATATTTCTTAAAAATATTCTTAATTATGAAATATTAAATATAAGTTATAATTATAATGAATTATTTTCATATTTTATTATTATAATTATTATTATGACTTTTTCTTTAATAATTTATTACCTTAAATTAAAAAGATTTTTTACCCAAAATCTCTTTAAATAAGATTAAAAATATTTTATAAAGAGTTTTTTTATCTATAAAATAAAAAATTATTAAAAAAATTATCAAATATATAAATGAATATATTATAGCGTTAAAAAAATTTTCAATGAAAGTTATTCCAATCGATTTAGGTTTTAAAATAAATAATACTATTCCAGGAATTATTCCTGAAACTGCGTATTTAAGTATGCTTCTTAAAGGAATTTTTATGTTTAATTTTTCTTTAAATAATTTATATTTTAAAATAAAGGAATTTATGCTATTTGATAACCATGCAAAAGACCATAGAAATGCAATCAAATAAGGTTCTTGTATGTAATTTTTTGCTAGAAATAATACAATAGCCAAAACTGCATATTGAATGAATAAGGAAAATATATCGATCTTCAACAGTTTAAAAAAATTTTCTTTATTTAGTTCTTCTGTTTCTTTTTCTTTAGCTTGAATTAGCAAAGTAAGCAAATGACTAAAGTTACCGATTGCAAAAACAATTGTTAAAATTATAAGAGCATAATATGAAGTTATATAATCCAATCTTAATATTGCAAGTAAAATATCTCCTAAAGCTATTATTAAAGGTACTGTAAAAGATAAATAAATTGAGACTATTTTGAATCCTAATCTAGCGTTATACTCGTTTATTGTTTCTAAATATTTTTTATAAAAAGAAGACAATAATGCTTGTATATAATTTACTATATTTACTATAATAATGGCTGTTCTGAAATATGCTAATGGTAATGTATTGGCTAAAAATAAAGCAACGATAACTGAATCATAAAATACGAAGAGACCTACTAAGAAAGTTAGAAAAGGAAAAAACCAAAGTTCCCTTATTGCTTTCTTAAATTTTTCATCAGCTTTTTCATAGTTTCTTATACTTTTAGTTTTCGTTGCAAAGAAAATTATCGCAACAAGATTAGAAATAACAAATACTAGCAAAATTATTTCAATCGATATCTTAATGAACAGTAAATAAATAATTATTAACAAAAGACCTAGTCTTATTATTGCTTGTATAAAGTTTCCAAAACTACTAGTTACAACATTGTAACCAGACATTATTCCTAAAAAGATATTATAAATTTGCATTGTAATCATGAATAAAAGAGTTAGAATGATTAAATTATAGCCTATATAAAAAACGTTCTCATTTATAAAGTAGAGTACAACGAAAAAGATAATGCTTAAAAAAATAATACCTTCAAAACAATAAATAAAAAGTTTTTGTATTATGTTGATTTTTCTTGCAGTAAATCTTGTTGCAAACCAGCTTAAAGTCGAGCTAAGAATTAAGAAATAGGAGGAAAAATTAATCAAAAATTGATAAGTTCCAAATTCTGCAGGTATTAACTTTCTAGTACTCATTATAGCGACAATAAAGCTAGCAAAAACAATTGCGATAAACAAAACTAAGTTTATAAGACCCGTTTTTATTAATTCTGCTCTTTCTTCCATTTATTATGAAAAGAGTTAAAAAATTTAAATTCTTTGTTTTATATAAAATATATGCAATTTTCATCTAAAC
>JAVVGB010000007.1:0-41589 GCA_032249315.1 Thermoproteota archaeon | reverse complement strand
AAAAATTTTTAATTCATAAACTTTCTGAATGGGCTAGAGCCGAAAAATATTTTTTTGATTTTTAGATTAACCCAATTTATTCTCCAATAATTTGGAAAACGGCATTTCTTGAATATCTAGCTACATTGAGTTCTATAAGGAATTATTGGCTAAGTTAATAATTTATTTAATTCATTTTAAAAATATGGTATTCGAATTTACTTTGGAACAAAATTTATTTAGAGAAACCATAAGAAATTTTGCACAAAAAGAAATAGCTCCTTATGAAGCTTTATGGGATAGAACTGGAGAATTTCCAAAGGAACTTTTTAAAAAGCTTGCAGATATTGGGTTGATGGGGATAAGAATACCGGAAAAATATGGTGGGCAAGGTGCTGATGCTGTTACTACTGGAATAGCTATAGAAGAATTATCGAGATATGATTTCAATGTAGCTAATTTTATAATTATTAACAATGCTTTAACTGCAGAAGTTATTTCAAATTATGCAAAGGAAGAAGTTAAGGAAGAAATTTTACCTAAAGTTGCTAATGGAGAAGTAATTTTAGGAATAGCTTTAACAGAACCTCACTGCGGTACTGACGCAGCTGCTATAAAAACCACTGCATATCTTGATGGCGATGAATGGGTAATCAACGGAGAAAAATCTTCAATAAGTATGGTAAAGTATGCTTCATATTATGTTTTATTTGCTAAAACTGACCCAAAAGCTGGACATAAAGGAATAAGTGCTTTTTTAGTTCCTGCGAAAGATAAAAATATAACGTATTCGTATTTTGATGATGTAGGTTACAGACCAATCTCTAGAGGAGCATTTAAACTTGATAATGTAAGAATACCAAAGGATTATTTGTTAGGAAACATAGGAGAAGGATTTTATATAGTAATGAAAACTTTCGATTTTAGCAAAACTTTATTAGCTTTATCATGTTTAGGTGCAGCAGAACAGTCTTTGGAAGAAACTATAGAATATACAAAGAAAAGATATGCTTTTGGTAGGCCAATAATAAAATTTGAAGCAATACAATTTGAAATAGTAGAATATTATACGTATCTTGAAGCTTGTAAACTTTTATGTTACCAAACTCTGTGGATGAAGGATAAAGGTATGTCTATAGCTAAATATGCTGCAATGTGTAAAATGTGGGCTCCAAAGTTAGCTTTTGAAATAATTCATAAATGCATTTTAATTCATGGTAACATAGCATATACTAAAGATTTACCTTTTGAAAGAAGGTTAAGGAATGTGATGGGAATTGAAATAGGTGATGGTACTGAGGAAGCACAAAAAATAGCACTAGGAAGGGAATTGATAGGAAAAGAATATGCTCCACACAAATAATTTTTTAATTAAATATTAAAAATAATTAAATTTAAATTTATAAAATTTTTAAGATAAGTTAATTAAAACAGTTTTTATTCTTGTATAATTATAAACCGAATATATGCTTTGCTCGAATCCTAGGCCGCTCTCTTTATATGCACTAAAGGGCATCTGCGGATAGGTCACAGGAAACTCATTAATGCAGACTGTTCCAGCTTCAATTCTCGAAGCTAATTTATGAGCCAAGGTTAGATCGTTTGTCCAAATAGCTGCATATAATCCATATCTTGTAGCATTTGTCAATTCAACCGCCTCATCTATAGAACTGAAACTCGTTGAAGCCAAAACAGGTCCAAAAATTTCTTCTTGGAATATCTTCATATCTTTCCCTACATTATCGAAGAGAGTAGGATAGATAAAGTTTCCTTTGAGTAATTCTTCTTCTTTTGGTCTTTCACCTCCATAGACAATCTTACCTCCTTCTTTAATTCCTTCCTCAATATAATACATAACCCTTTTCAGTTGATCCTTCGTAGTTAAAGGTCCCATTTGCGTATCTTTATTTAAGCCATTTCCTATCTTTATTTTGGAAAAATGCTCGCTAAGTAATTTTATTAGTTTATCATGTAAACTTTCATGAACTAATAATCTGCTTCCAGCCCAACACATTTGTCCTGCATTAGTAATTATTCCATTCATTACTCCCTGTATAGCCTTATCTATTTTCGCATCAGGCAATACTATATGGGGATTTTTACCACCTAATTCTAATACAGCTGGTTTAAGATTTTTAGCAGCCAATACCATAACCTCTCTTCCGCTCTCTGTTGAGCCTGTAAAAGCAACAGCATCTACTTCTTTATGGGATATTAAATATTTGCCTACCGTATTCCCTGGTCCACATATAACATTTAAAACCCCATTTGGCAAACCAGCTTCTTTTGAAATTTCTGCTAACTTTAAAGCTGTTAATGGAGTATATGAAGATGGTTTAACTACTGCAGTATTTCCTGCTGCCAAAGCAGGTGCAATGCTTCTTGCAGCCAATGGCAAAGGAAAGTTCCATGGTACAATGTGAGCTGTAACTCCTAAAGGTTCTCTTATTGTATAACAAAATCTATCTCCTGGAACAGGTATTGTATCTCCTTGAATTTTATCAGCTAATCCTGCATAATACTCAAACAATCTCGCAGCATATAAGACATCGCCAGTAGATTCTCTTAGTGGCTTGCCATTGTTTAAAGTTTCAAGTTTAGCCAATTCTTCACTTTTATCTCTTAACAGAGAAGCAATTTTATATAAAATCCTCCCTCTTCTCGTAGGATCCATTTTTGACCATTCTTTAAAAGCTTTTTTAGCTGCTTCTATAGCCTTATCCACATCTTCATTACTAGCTTCAGCAACATATGCTATAACTTCATTATTCGCTGGATTTAAAACAGGTATTTTGTTTCCTGTTGAACTTTCTACATAATTTCCATTTATAAATAGTTTATAGTAGGGAATTTCCATTATCTTTTAATTTCTTTTAACATGTTAAAAAAATTAAGCTCTACAAAATATTTTAAAAAATCTTCTTAGAAATTTTTAACCCTTACTACATGATTTAAATAAACAATTACTGGCTTCTTAATTTATTCTACTTTTATTTCCTCAAAGAATATTGCCTGCATTTTTCCTTTCGAAATTTTCATAGCATGTCTTGCAGCTTCTCTCATTTCGTTAGAGTTTAATGCTTCTCTCATATCCTTTTCTGTTTCAAAGTGAAGTTCAGCTAAAACAAAAAATTGTGGCTCGCCAGCAGGGGAACCTATAGCTTTGTTTATAACTATTTTTTTAACGTTTGGTATTTTTTTGACCAATGGAACATGTTCCTTTATGTATGTTTCTAAGAAATTTTCTTCTAATTTAGGATACAATACTACAATTTTATACATAATTATAAAATTGGTTTAAGCATTTATGAATTTTTATTTTAGATAACTTATTTAATAATAATAATGTTTAACGTTTATTTTGAAAAAAGAAATAAAATAGAGAGAAAACCTGAATGGCTGCGTTCTAAAATTCCTTCAGGTGAAAATTATTTATTTATAAGTAGGATCTGTAGAGAATTAAATTTACATACTGTTTGTGAAGAGGCTCTTTGTCCTAATATTTCAGAATGCTGGGGCTCAGGAACAGCTACTTTTATGATTTTAGGTGATGTGTGTACTAGGGCATGTAGATTTTGTAATGTTACTCCAGGAAATCCCAGAGGTATAGTAGATTATGATGAACCTAAAAGAGTAGCGTTGGCTATTTCTAAAATGAATTTAAATTATATTGTTATAACATCAGTTGACAGGGATGATTTAGAAGATGGTGGAGCAAGCATATTCGCTGAAACCGTGAAAGAAATAAAAAATTTTAATCCCAAAATAATCATTGAACTTTTAATACCCGATTTTAAAGGAAACATTAATTCTTTAAAGAAAGTAGCTTTTTCTGGAGCAGAAGTTATTGGTCATAACATTGAAACAGTTAGAAGGTTAACACCTTTAGTAAGAGATCCTAGAGCTAGTTATGATCAATCTTTATTTGTTCTTGAAAGTTTAAAAAAGCTTAACCCTAAAATATACACAAAATCTTCAATTATAGTTGGATTTGGGGAAAAGGAAGAAGAAGTTATTGAAACAATGAAAGATCTAAGAAAAGCAGATGTAGATTTTCTAACTATTGGTCAATATTTAAGACCTTCTAGAAGGCATTTGCCAGTAATGGAATATGTTAGTCCTGAAAAATTTAAAAAATATGAAGAAATAGGTAAAAGTCTTGGTTTTAAGTATGTTGCTGCAGGACCTTTTGTTAGGAGTTCTTATAAGGCTGGAGAATTTTTTATAACATCTATAATTCGTTCTTAATTATTAAAATTAAAATAAATTTATAGAAGATTGTTGGATTAATTATCATGAGCTTTTTACAGATATTAAACGAAAATGGTGAAGTGAATGAAGCACTTTTAAAAACTGTAAATTTAACCAATGAAGACTTCTTAAAATTATATAAATATATGTTAATAACAAGAGTTTTGGACGGTTGGCTTCTTAAATTACAAAGAATGGGTAAAGTTGCTATACATGCGCCGAATGAAGGAGAGGAAGCTGTAGCTGTAGGAACTGCTTATGCTGCTAAGCCAGAAGATTGGTTCTTTCCTACTTATAGAGAATTAGGATTATTGATAACCAGAGGTATGAGTGTAAGAGAAATACTTTGTAGATGGTTAGCAAATAAGGAAGATATTTTAAAAGGTCATGAATTTGCAATATACGGAAGCAAAGCTCTTCACATTGTTCCAACTACAACTCCTATAGCTGTTCATTTGCCTTCTGCTGTAGGTTTTGCTCATGCAGCTAAAATAAGGAAAGATAAAATTGTTGTATTAGCTTATTTAAGTGATGGTGCTACTTCTAAAGGAGATTTTCACGAAGCATGCAACTGGGCTGGAGTTTTTAAGGTTCCGATAGTTTTTGTATGTAGGAATAACCAATATGCAATATCTTTACATGTATCAAGGCAAACTGCTTCAGAAACTTTAGCTATCAAAGCTGTAGCTTATGGTATAAAAAGTATGCGTGTTGATGGTAATGATATAATTGCAGTATATAAGTCTGCTAAAGAAGCTATTGAAATGGCTAGAAATTATGAACCTGTTTTTATAGAATATTTAACTTATAGATTAGGTTCTCATACAACAGCTGATGATCCTAAAAGATATAGAAGCAATGAAGAAGTTGAATTTTGGAGACAAAAGGATCCAATAAAAAGATTTAGAAATTTCTTGATTTTCAGTGGTAAAATTACAGAACAAGAGGATGAAAGTTTGAGAAAGGATATTGAATTAATGGTAGAAAATGAAGTTAAAAAAGCTTTAGAAATTCCACCTCCACCTATTGAAGTAATATTTGAAGATGTTTATTCAGAAATTCCTTGGAATTTAAAGGAAGAAATGGAAGAAATTATTGAAGATTTTAGAGGAGGTTAAACATGCCAGTAATGACTCTTGCTCAGGCTTTAAATAACGCTTTAAGAGAACAAATGAGAAAGGATGATAGAATAGTAGTACTAGGTGAAGATGTAGGAAGAAGAGGCGGAGTTTTTCTTGTAACCGAAGGTTTAATTGATGAATTTGGACCTGAAAGGGTAATAGATACACCTCTTTCTGAAGCTGCTATATTTGGTGTTGCAGCAGGAATGGCTATGTATGGATTAAAGCCTGTTGCTGAAGTTCAGTTTTTTGATTTTGCATTTGGAGGTTTTGATCAAATTGTTTCCCAGATAGCTAAAATAAGATATAGAAGTGGTGGACAATTCAAAGTACCCTTAATAATTAGAGGACCTGTTGCTGGAGGAATAAGAGGTGGCATGTATCATTCACAACATCCAGAAACTTATTATGCTCATACTGCAGGATTAAAAGTTATAGTTCCAGCTTTTCCCTATGATGCAAAAGGTTTATTGATCTCTTCTTTAAAGGCTGATGATCCAATAATTTTTATGGAGCCTAAAAGCATTTATAGAACAATTAAACAAGAAGTACCTGAAGGAGAATTTACTGTTCCTATAGGTAAAGCTAATGTTGTAAGGAAAGGAGAAGATGTTACAATTATAACTTATGGCGCAATGGTACATAAATCTTTAGAAGCTGCTGAACAAATAGAAAAGGAAAAGGGGATAGGTATCGAAGTTATAGATTTAAGAACGTTATTACCATTGGATATTGATACTATTTTAACTTCTGTTAAAAAAACAGGAAGAGTAATAATTGTACATGAAGCTCCTAAAACTTTAGGTTTAGGGGCAGAAATTGCTGCAATTATAGCTGAGAAAGCTATTTATCATCTTAATGGTCCTATTTTAAGAGTTTGTGGAGCTGATACACCTTTCCCATTGGTACATGATCAGTATTATATACCAACAGTTAGCAGAATAAAAAGAGCAATTATAAAGCTAATGAGTTATTAAAATGGAAGTAGAAATTAAACTTCCTGATATAGGGGAAGGAATAAGCGAAGGAGAAATTATAAGATGGTTAGTTAAAGAAGGCGATTATGTGAAGCAATTTCAACCAATAGTAGAAGTGTTAACTGTAAAAGTTAATGTTGAAATCCCTTCTCCCTATAATGGGAAAATTGTAAAAATAATTGCTAAAGAAAAAGAAGTAGTAAGAGTTGGTTCACCAATTGCAATAATCGAAGTTGAAGAGATTAGGAAAGAAATTAAAAAAGAAGAAAAGCCAGTAATTGCTCAACAAGCTGTAACCGAAACAGTACAAAAAGAAATTCTTGCAACGCCAGCTGTTAGAAAATTAGCAAGAGAATTAGGTGTGGATTTGGCTAAAGTAAAAGGAACAGGTCCTGGTGGAAGAATAACAGAAGAAGATGTAAGAAGATATTATGAGGAAAGCAAAAAAGTAGAAGTAAAGGAAGTTGTAGAAGTTAGAAAATTAGAAGAAAGAATTCCTATAACAGGAATCAGAAGAATGATAGCTGAAAAGATGGTTAAATCTCAAAGAAATGCAGCGATTGTTACTCATATGGATGAATTTGATGTAACAGAATTGGTAAAAATTAGGGAAGAATTAAAGGTGGAAGCTGAAAAATTAGGTGTCAAGTTAACATATTTGCCTTTTATAATTAAGGCTACAATCAAGGCATTAAAGAAGCATCCAAAATTCAATGCAAATATCGATGATGAAAGAAATGAACTTGTAATTAAAAAGTATTATAACATAGGTATAGCAACGGCTACCGAACAAGGACTTCTAGTTCCAGTAATCAAAGATGCTGATAAGAAAGGTATTCTTGAATTGGCTAAAGAAATAGAAGATTTAAGCGAAAGAGCTAGGCAGGGAAAGCTTAAAGTAGAAGAAGTTACGGGAGGAACTTTTACAATAACAAACATTGGCATTTTAGGAGGCACCTTTGCCACTCCTATATTAAACTATCCTGAAGTAGCAATATTAGGAGTTTTTAAAATTAAGAAGAAACCTTGGGTAGTTGATGGAAAGATTGAAATAAGGGATATAATGACTTTAGCAATATCTTTTGATCATAGAGTAATAGACGGAGCTGAGGCTGCCATTTTCTTAAATGAGGTAGCAAAATATTTAGAGAAACCATATTTATTATACATTGACTAAAATGAAAACCTTGCTTATTTTGGTAGGTAGAAAGTCACTTCAGCAAATGCCGTACAAGTAGCACTATCTAAACCTTTTATATAAATCGGAATTACAAATAATCTTTTAATTTCTTTAGGCAAATTGGCTAAATTCATGTCTTCAACAATAAGAATCCCTTTGGATAGCAAGATTTTATGAGCCTTTCGTCCTTCTTCTCTGTGAAGCGGTGAAGATAATGAAATAAAATCGAATCCTATACCTTTTAAGTTATAATTGGTTAGATACTCTGCGGCTTCTGCAGAAAATCCAGGTCCTTCAAACATATAAACCATTGGTTCTTTTTCTCTATAAATTTGAAAACCTGTTTTAAATATTACGAAGTCTGATCTTTTAAAAATATCATGAAAGTTTTCCAAATCCTTTTTATAAAATAATTCGCCTTTATCCTTCTTTATTTCTATAATATTTACTTTTTCAAAGATAAAATCATTTAATGGAATATCACATACACTTCTGCCTTCCTCTATAAAATGTTTAGGACAATCAACATGTGTTCCAAGATGATTATACATTGTAAAAACATAAGAGTTGCTCGAATCTCCTTTTTTAATTTGCTTAACAGGCGTTATAGTAATCTTTCCTGAATTCATATATGAAGGAGTATCTTCAGTTATAATATGCGAAAGTAAGATAAACATATTGAATAAATTGTTTTAAAAGTTTTTATTCTTTATAATTTCTTTTTAAAATATGCCATTTGAACACAAGTTTGAGGCAAAGAAATTCCCTATAGAAAAAGAAATCAAAGGAATTTCAGTTAAAACAAATCAAGAGCATTATAAATTATACCAAGGATATGTAAATAAATGGAATGAAATAATAGAAAAATTAAAAACTGCAGATAGATCCAAAGCTGCAGCTACATATAGCGAATTTGGTGAATTAAAAAGACAAGAAACTTTTAATGCAAATGGGAAATTATTACATGAGCTTTTCTTTCCTACCATATTAGGAGGAGATGGCAATCCTAAAGGTGAGATAGTTAAGAAAATCGAAGAAGATTTTGGATCTTTCGAAAAATGGAAGGAAGATTTTATTGCTACAGCTATGGCAGCAAGAGGCTGGGCTGTATTAGCGCTAGAACTTTCTTCAAACAAACTTTTCAACTTTCTAGTAGATTTGCAAAATATCGGTCATGTAATAGATACAATTCCTATATTAGCTTTGGATGTTTTTGAACATGCATATTTTATAGACTATGGAACAAATAGAAGAGCATACATAGATGCATTTTTCCAAAACATAAACTGGGATTTTGTAGAAAAACGTTATCAATTTGCTAAAAAAGTAGCTGAATTATATAAAGAGCTTTTATTAATTTAATTTTTTATTTTTTAATTTTTATTCTTTTATTGTGCTTAGATTAGCATATTGGTGTGGACAAGAACAATATGATCCATATAAATTATTGGAGTTTGCTACGATTGCTGAGGTTGTAGGCTTTGATATAATTGCAGTAAGTGATCATTTTCACCCATGGAGTGATAGAGGAGGACAATCAGGATTTCCATGGATCATAGCTGCTTTAATTGCTGAAAAAACTAAAAGAGTAGAAGTTGGAACTGCTGTTACAACTCCTTTATTTAGATATCATCCTGCAATTGTAGCTCAAGCTTTTGCTACTTTAGCTTATTTGTATCCTGGAAGGATATTTTTAACCTTAGGAACAGGTCATTCAATGAATGAAACTCCTTTGGGCTTCAAATGGCCTGAATTTAAAGAAAAAGTAGAAAGATTGGAAGAAGCTATAGAAATTATAAAACTCCTATGGGAAAAGGAATTTGTAACTTACATAGGAAATTATTATAAATTATATAAAGCAAAATTATATACAAAACCTAAGAGTAAAATACCACTTTATATAGCAACTTCTAATAAATATGTAGCTCGTATTGCTGGAAAATATGCAGATGGAATATTAGTAAATCCAAGAGGTTTGGAAAATTACAATGAAATTATACAAAGTATGGAAAGAGCAGCAATTACAGCAGGAAGAGATCCTAAGAAATTGAAAAAATTAATGGAGTTTAAAGTTTCTTATGATGTTGATTATGAAAAAGCCTTAAATTCTACTTTATTTTGGGCTTCTACAGCTATACCTAGAGATAAAAGAGAAAAAATTTCTGATCCAAGAGAATTAGAAAGTATGGTAACGAAAGAAGAAATAGAAAAAATTAAAAGAACATGGCTCATTACTTCTGATACCGATGAAATAATTAAAACTCTTGAACAATTTTTAAAACTTAATTTTGATATAATCTTTATTCATAGCTCAAGCCCTGATGAGAAAAAATTCTTAAGTGTATTAGGAAGAGATATATTACCTTGGATGAGGGAATTTTATGAATTAATATCGAAGCCTATAAGAGTAGCAATAGATTAATTTAAAATTTTACTTTATCTTTCATTAAAAATATGGTAAATTGTGAATTAGTAATAATTGGTAGGGAAATACTTCAAGGAATAGTTCATGATACAAACTCGTATTGGTTATGTAAAGAATTGCTAAAATTAGGTATAAGGGTAAATAGAATTTATGTAGTTGATGATTCTAAAGAAGAAATTAAAGAAATTTTTAGTATAATTTTTAAAAGAAAACCAAACATTGTTATTACTACAGGAGGTTTAGGTCCTACATATGATGATATTACAGTTGAATCAGTAAGTGAATCTATTAATACAGAATTAGTAGAAGATCCAAAAGCTTTAGAAATTGTTGTAGAAGCATGTAAAAGAGGTAATTTAGAATTAACTAAGGAAAGAAGAAAAATGGCATTAATACCTAAAGGTTCTGTAGCTTTGAATAATCCAATCGGTACTGCTCCTGGTGTGTATATAAATTATGAGAATATACATATTTTCTTGTTACCTGGTGTACCTGTTGAAATGAAAAGCATTTTTGAAAATGAAGTTAAAAAATATCTTTTAAATATTAAAGGAAGAGAATTTTATTCAGAATTTTATTTAAAGATCTTTGGTATAGCCGAATCAGATTTGGCTCCAATATTAAAAAATTATAGAGAAAAATATTTTCCAGTATATTTTAAATCGCATCCAAAAGGCACTGGAGAAGAATCAAAACATATTCTCCTTCATGTTTGGTATTTATCTAAAAACATTGAAGAACTGAAAATAATGGATGAAATTAAAGAAAAATTAATAAATGATTTAAGTAAAGTTGCACAAAAAATTGAGGTAGTATGACCAATTATATTTATGTTTTAGGTACAGCTGGATCTGGCAAATCTACTTTGGTAAAAGCTTTAAGTAATTTAATTGAAGATTATAAAAAGCTTTGTATAACAGTTAACTTAGATCCTGGTGCTGAAATAATACCTTATGAACCTGTAGTAGATATAAGAGATTATATTACACTAAAAGACGTAATGGAAAAATATAAACTAGGCCCTAACGGAGCATTGGTTGTTGCTGTAGATTTGACTGTAAATTATATTCCTGAAATTAAAAAAATAATCGAAGATGAAAATGCAGATTATGTTCTAATAGATACTCCAGGTCAACTTGAATTATTTGCTTATAGAGAAGTGGGAATTCATGTTTTAAATTCCTTTTCTTCTGTTCCAAATAGAAGTTTAATATTATTCTTGGTAGATCCATTTTTAGCAAAGCGAATTAATAATTTTGTTTCACTTTTACTATTAGCTTCTTCTATACAAGCTAGATTCTTTTTACCTTATTTACTAATACTTTCTAAAGTTGATTTAATAAGTCAAGAAACTCTTGAAAGAATATTGGAATGGGGTGAAGATTTAAGTTTATTAGAAGAAGAGTTAAATACTCTTAAAGATGTTTCTCAAAGAGAAATTGCTTTAAATATTTTACCTATTATAAGTTCCTTAAATATCCCTTCTTTAATTCCAGTTTCAGCATTAACAAATTTTGGTATTCTTGAATTATATTCTGAAATTCAACGAGTTTTGACAAAAGAAGACGAAATATCATTGGAATAATTTTTATATACTTTAAGATTTATAGATAATTTGTTCATCGTTAGGTGAAAATCATGACAAACCAAGAAGACATTTATGCAAACCTTGAAAAACTTTCCGACAAAGATCTTGAAGAAAAACTTTCTGAAATAAAATCCCTGATGATCTATAAAAAGAAAGAAATGTTTAATTTGATTGAAAAAAGAAGCGAGCTTATAAGGGAAGCTGGTATTACAAAGAGGGAAATTTTAAAAATTAAAGAAATTATAAATTCTCTAAGTAAAAAATCTGGAGAAATAAGGAAGGAATTAGAGAAATTTAAAATTTCAGTTTCTTCTTTAGCTGAAGAAAGAAAAAGACTATATAATGAGTTAAATGCCTTGTCTTCTAAAATAAAGGAGCCTAAAGATGAAATTTTAAAGAAATTAATGAAATTAGAATGGTTTCAACAAACAATTCCACTACCACCAGATGAGGAACTGGAAATTACTGAAAAAATAGCTGAGATTGAAAGAAAAATTTTACTTTATGAAAAGACGCATCAATTAAAAAGTAAAGCATCGGAAACATCTTTAAAAATATCTGATTTAATTGTCAAAAGAGAAACACTTATAAATGAACTAGTAAAAATCAACAATCAAATTAAAGAATACAAGAAAAAAATTAAGGAGTTATATGCTAGTTTGATAAATAAGAGTAAAGAAATAGATGAAGTTAAAAATAATCTATTAAATACAGTAAGAGAATTTGCTGAGTTAAAGGATAAATATAACAAAATAAAGGAAGAAATTGTTAATAGGAAATTAGCAATAAAAAGAAAAATAACTGAAAATGAAATAGAATTTGAAAGAGAAATAGCAAAGAAAGCTATGGAAAAGATAGAAAAAGGAGAAAAAATAGACTTCCTTGAATTACAAGCATTATTAAAGCAGCAGGAAAGTTTCGGTAAATCTTGAATTAACTTTTAGTTTATTTAAATTTTTTGAAATATATTTTAATTTTAATATAATATTTTAGAGGGTTGAATAAGGAATACGAAAAAATTTTGGTACTTTATATAGATGCAGATGGAGATATTCCTCTAGTTACAAAAGTTTCTACTCCAGTAATAGGAAGGGAAAATAATTTAAAATTAGCTGAACAATTCGCATTATTAAAGCCTGAAGATTCTGATTTGAACGCTTTATTTTATGCTATAAAAGTTTATGATGAAATAAAAGAAAAGAAATTATTTCCTTCATGCGAAATAGCAACTATAAGCGGTGATCCTTATGGAGGAATAAAATCTGATTTGAAAATAAAAAATGAATTATCAAAGGTTTTAAGTCAATATAATGCAGAAGCTGTAATTTTTGTAAGCGATGGGGGCAGAGATGAATTAATTATTCCTATAATATCTTCTGTTTTACCGGTGATCTCTGTCAAAAGAGTTGTTGTAACATATTCAAGGAATGTTGAAGAAACCTATTTAGTTATAATGAAATATATAAAACAGGCAATTAATGATCCTAGTTTAAGTAAAATATTTCTTGGAATACCTGGCTTATTACTAATTTTGTATGGGTTTTTAGCTTCTTTGAATCTAGCCCATCTTTTTTCATCCCTATTGCTAATCTTTGTAGGCATGATAATTTTTATTAAAGGGTTTTCTATTGATGATTTCATTATAAAAATTTGGAGTAATTCTAGGATACAGTTTATTTCCGCTGTAGTAGCTTTTTCACTTGCGTTTGCAGGTATATATAATGGACTAACGCAACCAGACTTAAATAATAAGGAATTACCTTTTTTAAATTTACTTGGATTTTTCCTAACTTCCAAATTTATTTATGGGCTAAATACATCTCATATCATTGCTGGATCAATTGTAATATTTTTTATAGGCAGAGGGATAGAAAGGTATTTAAAGGAAAAAACATTTCATCATGAAATTATGGCAATTTTCTTTTTCTTATCTTTAGGTTTAATATTAACTTTAATTGGCAATATTTTAATAATTCCAGCTAGTGATGAAGAAGTTAGACAACGTTTCTTTAATAGTATTCTTGTTTTATTTATACTAAATATAATAGTGGCCACATTGGTTACTTTTTATGATAGAGTTATACGTCAAAGAGCTAAAGGATAACTAGATAATATTTCACATTTATCTTTTTTAACCAGAACATCTTGCTCTAATCTAATACCGTATTTTCCTTTAAAGTATATTCCAGGTTCCACTGTTAATACCATTCCTTCTTTTAGTATCGTTTTGCTGTATTGATTTAATCTAGGATATTCATGGACATCAAGACCTAAACCATGGCCTAAACCATGAATAAAATATTTATCTAAATTTTTCTCCCTTAAATATGTTCTAACTATCTTATCTACATCTTTTGCAACAACGCCTTCTTTAATATTCTCAACAGCCAAATCAATTGCTTCTTTTATTATTTCAAAATTTCTTTTGCTTTCATCATCTATTTCCCCATTGGCAAAGGTTCTTGTTAAATCAGCACAATAACCATTAAATTTAGCTCCAATATCTACGATTGTTAAAGAATTTTTAGCTATTTTTTCATCGCTTGTTGAAGCATGCGGATAAGCTCCATTTTTTCCGCTTGCTATTATTGGTTCAAAAGCAAACCATTCTCCATCATTATTTAAAATTGTAATAAGACATTCTTTTGCAATATATTTTTCAGTATAATTTCCTTCATGTATCATTTCTTCAGCCACTTTTAGAGCCTTTTCAGTAATTTCAATAGCCTTTTTAATCTTCTCTATTTCTTCAATTTCTTTGACTGATAAAATTTCCCATAACTCAGTTGTGACATCGATTATGTTTAAATTTTTCTTTGATAACGAATTGATAACATCGAAATTTATTGAATTACTTTCTATTCCTAAATTTTTAGGAAAACCTATAATTTCTGTTATCTTTTCAGCTAATTTTTCATCAACGCCAATTTTAATTACCTCTGCATATCTACTTTCGCTTATACTTTGTTCATATTCTAATGGATAAGTTAATGCATAAACTTTTTCTCTGGTTAATAATACATAAATGCTTCGTGGCGGGTATTTATTTGAAATAATACCAGTTAAATACTGAACTGTTGAAGGATTCTGTGAAAAAATGCCATCCAGATTCTTTTCTTCTATTATTTTAAATACTTGCTTGATTCTTTTCCATGACATAAAATTTTGTTATTCCACAAATGTTAAATTTTTATATTTAAAATAAACACTCGTTATTTAGGACGGTGAAGGAATCAGATTTTAATAACGCAATAATCCTATTTCCTTCTCAAATTGTTTAGCTGTTTCCTTTCTAAACTTAGCATCTAAAACTTGAACAATATTTTTATTTGTAGAGACAAATAATCTCTTTGCTTTCATCAATGAATAAAATCCATCTTTTTTAAATATTCTATAACATTTATCATACTCTTTTAACAACATATAATGTATATCTTGTATGTGTTCTAATGCAAAATATGGAATCTCGATTCTTTGAAGGTAATTTGAACTAGGGCTAATATAAAATATTAAGATTTCTTCTTTAGTTATATCCGGTATCATATTTGAATTTATATATTTAAGCAGAGGGCTTCTTTCTTTTTTGTTAACTTTACCTTTAAGGAAAAATTTATCACTTATTATATTTAATGGGGAACACATAGGTTTACTGTAAATACATTCAGAACATCTCGTATCACTGCCAAAAAAATATTTTTTAAAGGAGTTTATCAAGGGAGAGCTTTCATAGTTAACTATCGACACAGGTATTACATTGATACTTTTGAAATATTTTAAGAATTTATCAACGGTATTGTACAAAGGTATAATTTCCTCTTTATTCCAATTTAAAAATTCTTCACATGTTAATGGTAGATCTGTTATTACAAATGTTTTTTCTTTCATGCTCAGATTCTCAGCAATTTTGTTTTGAAAATTGTTAAGAACTAATTCATAAACTACTTGCATTAACTTAACATTATTTAACGAGGCAAAATCGTTCATTACATATTCATAGATTTCTTTTCCTATTTTGATCTCTAAGCAGTTAAATTTGTAAAGAGAATCTTTTCCAAAAAAGCTTAATTCAAAAATTATTAGTGGAGGTATTATTTGCTTATTTAATGAAAAAATATTAAATGAAATGCCTATGATGTTAGTTTTTTTTAAAGATGTTTCGACGCTTATTGAAACTTTTTTCCATTCCTCAAAACTTAAAGGCCATGCAAAAACCTTATGGACATTTAAAGCTGTAGGGTCTTCTTTTATTAAATATTCTATTTCTGTTAAATTTTTATTGAACGGATCTAATTGTTTATCGATCATTGTACTTACTTTACTCAATTCTTTTATGTACTCATTAAGAAATGTAATTTTTTCTTTGATCGAATTATCTTGGAATGTTAGCTGGATAAGATTTTTCTTCATGGATAAATACTAATATTAAATAAAATATTTTGAATTTATGTATAAAGTATCATCGCCACTTTTACAAGTAGCAATTGATACATTAGATCTAGATAAGGCAATAGAAATAGCAAAAAAAGCATATTTAGCGGGTGCAGATATAATTGAAGCGGGAACTCCTTTAATAAAAAAGTATGGTGTTTTAGCTATTAAAAGAATTAGAGATGAATTACCTAGAACAAAAATATTTGCGGATATGAAAGTTGCAGACGCCTCTGAAATAGAATTAAGATTAGCTATGGAGGCTGGTGCAGATATTGTTTCTGTTTTAGCATCTGCGGATGATAATACAATAATTGATTCAATAATGTTTGGTAAAAGAAACGGAATAGAAATTTGTATAGATTTTATAGGAGTTAAAGATGTTATTAACCGATTAATGGAGATTTTTTATGTTAGACCAGATTATCTTTGTTATCACATACCTTATGATCTTAGTAAAAAATCCCAGGTCAATATAGCTAATAGTATAAGAGTAGTAAAAGAATTGGTTAGAATGAGTGGAACTTTGGTATCTGTGGCTGGAGGTCTCGATTATAATACGATTCCTTTATTTATTAATGCAGGAGCTTCGGTATTAGTTGTAGGAAGAACAATAACTAATTCTGAAAATATAGAAGAAGCTGTAAAGAAAATTAAGACTCTTCTAGCACAAAGCCTTCCATAGGAATTTCTTCATAAAATTCCTTAAAATAATAATTATTATGTTTTAAATAAGGTCTATTTAAAAATAAGTATTTTTCAGGATCTTTAATAAAATCAGTAAATATGTTAATATAATTAATTTTAGGTTTTAACATTTTTATTTCTATTATTTTGGCATAATTTTTATTTTTTATTAATTTATTATTTTTTAAAAAATATAAACAACTTCCTTTTTTTATTTTATATAATTCATATAAAGGTAAGAATCTATTACTTACAAGGTTCATAGTGATAAGAACATCTTTACCTATATTAATCATATTATGACCATAATTAGGAGGTATCATTATAAGTTCTCTTTCTTTTCCTCTTATAAGTAATACACTTTTAACTTCGTCTCCTTCAATATTTTGTAAAATAAACAATGCTTCACCTTTTAAAATTTGATAAATCTCTGGGAAAGCCCTGCCCGGAGCAGCTTCAGGATGATAATGCCCATGTGTTTTATTTTTTTCCTTTCCTATTTCAATAGGAGGAAGCACAGTAACATCAAACCTAAGTTGATAAAGTTCTGTATATGCTCTAGATTCTTCATTATTTAAATTTCTATATACGTAATATAATATTATATTCTTATCTAAATTTTCAAAATCATAAAATACATCTATTAAATCTTCTAATCTTTTTATACTTGGTTCATATTTTATATTTTCAAAATAAAGTTCAGAATAATTATTTTCATCGTATACATTTAAATTAATATCAATTTTCATTTCTTTTTATTTTCATCTATAAATTCTCTTATTAGCTTAACACCTTCAGTTAATCTTTCTTCATTTTCTCCTACAAATGTTAATCTTATATGATTTTTGCTTTCAGGACCAAATGCTTCTCCGTAAATTACTGCTACATGCTTTTTCTTAACCAACTCTATCATAAAATTAAAATCAGTCATGTTTAATTCCTGTAATATATTGTTCATATTTACAAACATATACATTGCTCCTTCAGGTTTAACTGTTTTTACTTCAGGCAAATATTCTTTTACTGCATTATATAAAGCATCTCTTCTTGATTTATAGATTTTTAATGTATATTCTAAAATTCTTTTTTTAACTTCTGGTTGCAAGTATTTTATGGCTGCTATTTGTGCTGGTGTATTTGAACATAAAGTAGTATACTGTTTAATCTTTTCTATTGCGCTAATTGCATGTGCTGGACCATAAATATATCCTAGCCTAAATCCTGTCATAGCTGGATCTTTGGAAAATGTGTTAATACAAATGGTTCTTTCCCTTGCATCTCTGTAAAACCAATAATGTTCTCCTTCATATATTAAATGCTTGTAAGCTTCATCTATTATTAACCAAAGATCATGATCATTACACAGATCAATTAATCCTTTAGCAACTTCCTTATGTACTACTCTGCCAGTAGGATTATCTGGTGTTGCGAGCATTATTGCTTTGGTTTTATTAGTAATTTTACTTTTTATTCTTTCTAAGTTAGGTTGATAATTTTCTTCTACTTTTTCTGCAACATATATAGGTTTAGCTCCTGCTATCAATGTAACATGGGGATAGCTTACATAGCTTGGATCCATTATTATAACTTCATCATCTCTATCAAACAATGCTAAAGCTGTAAGCAATAATCCTTCCGTAGCTCCTTCTGTTATTACTACCTCATTTAAATTAACGTCTATGTTTCCAAAATTTTTTAAATCGGCTATTATGGCTTCATGTAATTCCCTTATCCCTCCTGTTGGAGTATAAGAACTTACTTTTATTGGATCATTTATTAAAAAATTTATTAATTCATCTAAAACTTCTTTATCTACAGGTAAACTAGGTTGACCTGTTGAAAGTTGTATTACATTTATTTTATTTCTTTTCAATTCTGCTACAATTTTTAACATTTCTCTTATTGGTGAAGGTTTTAATTTTTCTACTAAACTAGATAAATTTTTCATTTACCAAACCTCCTATTTCTTTTTTGATAAGTTCTTATAGCTCTATATAAATCTATGTCTCTAAACTCTGGCCAATAAGTATCTAAAAAGCAGAATTCACTATAAGCAGATTGCCATAATAAGAAACCAGACAATCTTTCTTCTCCGCTAGTCCTAATTATCAAATCAGGATAAGGATTTGGTAAATGAGAAGTATACAATCTTTTATTTATTTCTTCTTCATCTATTTTTTCAAGTTTTAATCTATTTTCAAGGACGTCTTCTATTAGTTTTTTTATAGCGTCTATTATTTCAGCTCTCCCTCCATAAGCAATAGCTATATTTAAATAATATGCATCATAATTTTTTGTTCTTTCCTCTATTCTGCTCATTAACTGTTGCAATGATACTGGTAGCATTTCTTTTTTACCCAAAAATTTTACTCTTACTTTATTTTGATGTATTTCCTTCGAATCCAAAATTTCTTTCATTTTTTCTTCAAATAATTTCATTAAATAATCTATTTCTTGTTTATCTCTTTGGAAATTTTCAGTAGAAAAAGCATATAAAGTCAAAGTTTTAATTTTTAATTCTAAACATTTTTTCAACAACAATTTTACTTTTTCTGCACCTTTGCTATGGCCAAGCCAAATAGGCAATCCGTTCTCGCGGGCCCATCTCCTGTTTCCATCTAAGATAACTCCTATATGAGTAGGCATAGGTTTATTTTTTATTTGTCTTAATAAATACCACTTATAAATTTTATAAACACCAAGCTTATGGAGTAGCCAGTTTATCATCTCATAATAGTTAAATTTATAAGCTTTTAAAAAGTTTTAAATTTCATATGGTATCAGATAGATTAATAGGAGCGGCAATATTCGTAGTAGCATTAATAGTAGTAATAGTATACCTTCTAGGATTAGTAATAATACCTCTATTCCCAGACGCTATTCCGGCTTTAAAATGGGTTGGTGAAGATTTTTGGCAATTATGGCTAATACGTATTCCGATCATTGCTGCAATATTTATTTTAGGAGCTATAGCTATGTGGATTGGCTGGACAATATTAACAACTCCTCCACCTAAACCTATAGAGGAAATTGAAAAAGAATTAGAAGAAGCGGCAAAGGAAGCTGAAAAGCAACCCCCACCACCTCCTGAGAAAAAGTAGTTATAGAGCTTTTTATATCGAGTAAATTTATTTTATTTTTGGTAATTTAATGAATAATGATTTCAACTTACTAGATAAAAGACTAGTAGATATTATAGCTAAATTTGGTTATGATAAACCTACGGAAATTCAAAGACTTGCTATTCCTGAAATTATTTTTAAGAAAAAACACTTAATATTACTCTCACCAACTGGTTCTGGGAAAACTGAAGCCTGCATTTTTCCTATTCTTTCTTTTATTTTACAAAATAAGGTTGATAAAGGTATTTTCGCAATATATGTAACACCTTTAAAAGCGTTAAATCGAGATATTTTTAGAAGAATAGAAAAAATATGTAAAGAGTTGGATATTACGATAAAAATAAGACATGGAGATACTCCTGAATCAGAGAGAAGAGAAATTCTAAAAAATCCTCCTTTGATATTAATTATCACACCTGAAACTCTTGATGCATTAATAGTTATATCCTCTTTCAACTCTCATCTTAAAAATTTAAAATTCTTAATAATAGATGAAGTTCACGAGCTTATTGAAGGAAAAAGAGGAGCAAATTTAGTAACTCTTATTTCAAGAATAAAGTTATTTAACAGTAAATTTAGAATTATAGCTCTTTCAGCTACTTTAGGCAATCCATATGAAGTAGCAAGGTTTCTTTTTAATAATGAAGATTACACAATTCTTTTTGCAGAAAAAGATAGAAACTATGAAGTTGAAATAGAATGTTTTCAAAATTTTGAAATATTTCCCGAGAGATTAAAAAATGTTTTATCTAATTATAGGTCAGCAATATTATTTACCAATACTAGGTCCACTGCTGAATTAATAGGTTATAAATTAAGAGGAGATGAAAAAATTGGCGTTCATCATGGAAGCTTGAGTAGAGAGGAAAGAGAAAAAATTGAATCAGAGTTAAGGGAAGGAAAGTTAAAATGTGTTGTTGCTACCAGCTCACTTGAACATGGAATAGATATTCCTTATGTAGATATCGTATTCCAGTTTGATTCTCCTGTACAAGCTACAATTTTAAAACAAAGATTAGGAAGATCTAGACATAGAATAAGCGAAAATGCGAAAGGAATAATATATACGTTCAACATATTAGATGCTTTAGAATCTTATGTTCTTTCTTTAAATTCTAATAAAAATATTTTGGAAGATTTGGAACTTGAATATCTACCCCTTGATATATTAATACATCATATAGTAGGAATGTTGTTAATTAAAAATAATATAAATAAAAATGAATTATTTGAAAATATTAAACAGCTATATTTATTTAAAGATCTTGCTATTGAAGATTTTAATAAAATTTTGGAACATTGTTCAAATATTAAACTTTTTTTTATAAAAGATGATATAATCTATCCTTTAAAAAGCAGATGCTTAAAGTATTATTTTGATACTACTTCGACAATAATTGAAGAACAATTATACAGTTGTATTAATTCTGCTACAAGAAAATTGGTTGGTAAAGTTGACGGATTTTTCATTTATGAGGCTTATGAGAATAATGTTGGAATAGTATTAGGAGGAAAGGCTTGGAAAGTTATCTCTATAAATGAAGATAAAAAAATAGCTGAATTGCTTCCAATTACAGAAGCATATGAATTTCCAATATGGAATGGAGAAATGTTACCTGTAGCTGAACATGTTGCAGGCGAAGTTTTTTCCACAGTAGCTCAGTTGGTAAAAAAAGAAATTAAACATAGTAAATTGCTGGTTCCTGTTACGGAAAACTGGTCATCCTATTCTTTTATTGACGCTACTGTAAGATTTAGCGAAGAAGCAATTAATGTTTTACACGAATTTATACATGAGGCAATAATTTCTTTACCTTATAAATTAAGTAAAGACCTTTTTGCGATTGAAAAAGTGAATGATTTTGCATTTATAATAAATCCTAAAGGTACAAAAGTTAATAAAACCTTGGCGATATTTCTAAGAGGATTGTTAAGTGAAAAAATATTAAGCAGCTATTATAATGCTTATGGAATAGCTTTTTACTTAAGAAAAAATGTTACTATTGAAGAAATTATTGATAAAATATTTTTTATTCCTGAAATAATAAATGATTATGATTTCTTAAGGATCGTATTTTATAATGATTATAAATTTCTAATAAATTTAAAGCAAAATCTTTTATTTTTTGGATTAATAAAAAAAGAATCATTAAATGAAGTTAATAAAAAATTATTACAAAGTTTTAAAAACTCTTTTGTCGAAGAATTTTCTATTAAATGGTATTTATTTAGTTATTTAAAGATAAACAAAGTTTTAGAATTGATAAAAAAAATAAAATCTAAAGAAATAAAATTATTAACCTTTGAATTAAGAAACTTTTCACCTATTTCTAAATTGTTTATTAAATCTTTGCCCTATGTAAGCGAAATTATTAAAGAATCTACGACAAAAGACATATATGATGCAATAGAAAAAAGGCTTTGGGAAGAAGAATTATTCTTTTTGTGTACAGCATGTAAAAACTCTTTTACGAGAAAAGTAGCAAATCTTTCAGAAAAAATAATTTGCTACAAATGTGGTTCTATTAAGGTTGCTGCTTTAAATCCTTATGATGAAGAAATAATGGAGGCAGTAAAAGCTTTCAAAGCTTCAGATAAAAAAATGTTAAAGAAATTATCCAACGCTTTTAATAGAATAATTTTAAGCTCCGAATTAGTTTCTCATTACGGAAAATGGGCAGCTTTTGTTATGGCAGCTAAAGGAATAGGTCCTGAATTCGCTAGACGAATTCTTACAAATTGGAATGGTGATAAAATGCTTTTATTGAAAACAATAATGGACTATGAAATTAATTTCTTAAGAACACGTGTATATTGGAATTCTTAAATTTTTAGAATATACTTAAGTCTCTGTTTTTTATCTTTATTAATTACTTCATACGAATGTACTCGTTTTATCAAAGCATACCATGGATTAATTACTTCTATTACTGCACCTTTTATCCAATTTATTAATAAACTATATATTTTAATCTTTGTTTTATCTAAATACCTTGAATGTAAATTATAACTTAAAATATAATTCCTAAGCATTGTAAACCACATAAAGCCAACTAAAAAACTGAATGGGAACATTCCAATGTTAGTATACAAGGTAGCTAACGTAGCTAAAAGTAAAGAAGGAATAGGAAAGTATAAAAGAAATATACTGTAGTAGATCGGAAGTTTAAATTTTAAACTTATATCCTTCCTTTTTATTATATCGAAATTGCCTAAAATCCATCTTCTTCTTTGTTTTAATCTATCCATTAAAGTATATGGGCTTTTCTCGTAAGCAAATCCTTTCATATAAGAAACTACTTTTCCATATTTTTCTGCGACTTTTATATGAAATAGCCAATCTTCAGCTCTACAAATGCCAAAATCCCATCCTATTTCTGCTTCGATATCACTTCTTACTAAAAAATGAGAACCATGGTAACCAAATAAAGGAATTTTTTTAACCTTTTGCCAGAATAAATTTTTTATATCTTCATTTCCAGTTCTAATTAACTCTTGGGCATGGATACTTGTATTTTCAAAATCCAAGGGATATAAAATTATCCCGTTTCCTAGAAAATATTTGTCTTCCGCATCTATTATAAATTCAAGAATTCCTAAAATAGTATCTTCTCCAACACATGTTTCTTCATCCTGAAAATAAATCCATACATCTTTATTAGCCAATCCTAATTGTTTTCTTAGTTCACATGAATAATTAAGAGCTCTTGCTTTAAATTTTGTGTTATTTTTAGTTTGGTAGTTTGAAGGTACTATAATAAGATTTATTTCTTTATTTATTTTTTTAATCGTTTCGTACTCTTTTTTAAATTTATTATAATAAAATTCTTCAATAACAATCCATATACTAGAATTTATATTAATATTAAATTTTTTCTTAATTATATTTTTCCAATAAATAACTGAATTTAAAGAAGTTTTTATACTTTCTATATTAAATCCTAGTGAAGTTATTTGAAAAATTATCTTTTTGTTATCTAATTTATTTTTATTATTAACAATTTTGTTTATGTCTATTAAATTATCATTTTCTTTAAACAAGTAATAGACGCCTAAATTATAAAAAATAAATGCAGGTAGAAACGTTATCCAATTAATTTTTAATAAAAATATAATATAATCGGAGACGGTTGTAAACGTGCTATACTCATTTAAAAAAACTCCTGTAGCTACAGAAGATGTAAATAAACCTAAAAAATGGGCATTTTTTTCTTTTATCTGCTGAAGCAACGTTTTATTATATGCATCTAAGGTAAAATTAAAGTAAAGCTCTTTTATTTCCTCTTCTAAACTTAGTTCTGCATAAATCTCTTTATTATGTGTTATTTTTACTTCCGTTGCATACGTGAGTAAGGCATGAAATGAGTTAATAAATTTACTTTCGCTTATTATCGCAAAGCCATTAAAAGATCTTTCCATTTTATAACATAATGTTTTGGATAGTTATAAAATTATAAGATTTAATTTTCTTCATAGTTTATTTGAGTTTCTTTTATTAAAATCAAACATAAAGAACTTCTGAAAACCAATAAAGTACTCTATTTCATGTAGCTTTTATTTTTTTATAAAAACTTCTTTTTACGATTGTATACCAAATTAATAGCCAAAAACCGAATATAATTATACCTGCCGTTAGATCTAATATTCTAGACATTACTCCTTTTATTTCAGAAACTTGACTTATAATAATTGCTATGATAAATGAGAAAAAAGTTAACAAAATCCAAGATAAAATTAATAAACTTAAAACATAAACAAGATTTCTTTTCATATGAGTTTAATTTGAGTTAAAAAATAAGTTAAAAATGCAAGTATTGAAGATACCATGGATAATATGAAAAAGATTATAGCAATATCTTTTTCTTTTAAAGGACCTTCTGCTAAACATAATCTCATTAAAGTTAAAGGTGCTTCTTTTTTTAATGAAGGAAAAAGTAAGCCATCTTTTATTATTACAGGTTTATCTTTAATTTGTTTTTTCTCTAAGAAATTTTTAACTGATGAAATAACAAAGAACCCATGCATTATAAAAGGTAGCATTGATACCATCACTATAAATTCTAAACTATAAACAATCGCTATTGCCCCTAATAGCCCTCCAATGAAAAAATCGCCACTGTTTCCCATGAAAGTTTTGGCTGGATACTTATTGTAATAGAAGAAAATTAAAAGAGCAATAATACATGCAATTAATAAAGGAATTAGGCTCATTTTGCTAGAAATTAAGGAAATAAATATTAAAGTAAAAAGAATAGGTATTACAAGCAAAGGAGTAGAACCGTTTACTACATTTAACATATTAACAGCGTTTGAAGTTATTGCTATTCCAACAGGTATTAAAAAAGGATAAACTATTGTAAGAGAGGTTTTAGGAATAAATGGTAAAGAAGGATGTGGATCATAACTTCCAGTAATTAGTATAGGTATAGAAGCTAATAAAGTCAAAGTAGGCTTAACTTTTCCTCCTAAATCTTTAATATCATCTATGATGCCTATTATACCTGCTATTAATGCCGTAAAGATAATTATTAAATATTTGCTATAGTAATTGGGCTCAAGATAAAATGCAAAAAACGAAAAAGCGCTTATCATTATTATTAAAGGAATTCCACCCATTTCTGCAACCTCAGGTTTACCCTCTTTATGGATATCTCTACCAACTTTACCTTTTTTATACATTAATTTTATCCATTTTCGTTGGAATAGAAATGTAATAAAAGTTAGTAGAATTAAGAAAATAATAAGTTCAAAATCTAGCATATTTTTTATTTTATTTTTTATTAAATTAAAATTTATGCGGGCGCCGGGATTTGAACCCGGGCTACCAGCGTGGCAGGCTGATGTCCTAACCAGGCTAGACGACGCCCGCCCTAAGATAAAATTTAGTAAATTTCAATAAAAATTTAACATGCTCATTCAAATGCCTTTTCTTCATAAACTCTGAGCAACTCTAACTAATCATCGCATATCATAATTATAATAAAGAAAAAATAAATAATTTAATAATCTATTACTAAATCCTCCTTTACTAAAACTTAATAGTTCACTATAAGGGTATAAGTTCAACTTTTACATTGTATTTCCTGCTTATTCTTTCCAATTTTTTTCTTGCTTTATGTTGAATTCTGGAATAATAGTTTATTGGGACTTTAACTAAGAATCCTTCTTCTCTTCTTTCTATTTCCATTTCCGTTGTTGGCATGTATTTTTTAATTAAGTTTACTATGTTATCCTTTATTTTTTCTTCAGCCTCTGTTTTCTTGATCGGTACAACAAATGTTCTTTCACCAAAAACATATATTTCATATTCTACTTCTCCAGTTTCAAAATCTTTGACTAAAACTACAGGTCTTGTTAGGTCTGCTTCAGTTAAACCTGCAGGTATTTTTACTGCAGTCTCAAGAGTGTAGACCTTTTCAATAGCTCCATTTTTAATAAATATTACTGTATCAATTATTGAAGGGATCATTCCCAATTCTACTCTATTTATAAATCTTTGAATTGCATCTATTGCTGATGTAGAATGAATTACACCTACCATTCCTACACCTGCTAATCTTAAATCTGTGTATAATTCAAAATCTTTTGTATCTCTCATTTCATCAAATATTGTATAATCAGGTCTAGATAATAATAAAACGTCATGAAGTTCTTCAGATGTTCCATGAGTTTTAGATAACTGAGTGATCTCAGGAGGTAATTGCATATCTCTAGGAGACTCCAGCGTCTTTATAATTTTATTTTTTCTAAAATAAAATTCCGCAAGTGCCTGTGCAAAAGTAGTTTTTCCCATACCAGGAGCTCCCGCAATTAATATACCTTCTGCTTGTTTTTCCAATCTCTCTAATAATTTAGGAGAAATATTATAATCCTCAAGTTTTAACATTCTTACAGGTTTTACTATTGTTATTTCTGTTCCATCAGATAAAGGAGGTTTGGTTAAAACTATTCTATAATGTTCAAATTGGGCAATTAAAGAGGATTTTCTCTCTATTTCTTTGATGCTTGGGTCTGCTGAAGATTTTGCTATTTCATAAATTTCTCTTGCAATATTTTCTATTTCATTCCTTGTTAATATTTTATCGGTGACTTTTTCCAATTTCCAGCTTCCTGGTTTTCCGCGTTTTACATAAGCATATGTTCCTTCTTTTAAATGTAAACTCATAACATCCTCTTTAAAATACTGGGTGAAAGTAGGAATCCTTTTCCTTGTTTCAACAAATAAGCATTTAATTCTTGAAGCATAGCACATTTCTCTTAACAAAGGATCTGAAGTTACAATTTGGGCACCTAGTTCTATTGCCAAAGTTATTAAGAAATGAGCTTTATTTGATTGAAAATCTTCATAATTTAAATTTTTAGGCAAATAACTTGTTAGTTCTATACTTATTTTAGGGTAATCTTGTGCTATTTCTGATAATTTTAATAATGAAGCAGATAAACCCCTTATTTCCTCGATATTTAGTAGATTTCTAAAATATCCTGTATGAATGATTATTTTTCCTTCGGCATTTATATTTATCAGTAGTTCTTTTAATCTTTCGATATCTATTACATCCAAATCCAGTAAATACTTATACTCCACTTTCTCAAACCAACTATTAAATGATTGTTTTCATCTGCCTTATATTTTTATTGTTTCTAGTCCTTTTTCTTTCAATATCCTTATTATGAATTGTTTTTCTTCGGATCTTATTCCTTTCCAATCTATTAATACTTTGGTTACTTTTTCTTTGGTTTTTTGTATTGGTTTTAAAATAATTTCTTCATCAATTTTTTGATTTTCTATAGCATAAGAAGGCATTATGTGCCCTATTGCATATTCGCTTTCTTTTTGCAGTGAAACGAAGGCAGGTGCATAGTGAGGGCCGCCGTAGCCAACGGTGGGAATATATGATAAATTCATATTCGAAATTGCATCAAAAATGGATTTCGCTAAAGTTTTTCCTGCTAATTTATTTTTCCAATTTTCTTCAGAACTTCCTATTTCTACAAATATACAAGGTATTTTTTCTATATAAGGACCATGATGTGTCACTTCTAAACCTATTCTCCATTTGTTTAGTCTTTCATCAAAATTTTCGTTAATTTTTAAAAAAATATTTTTCATCAAAATAGCAGACGTATAGCATAATTCTTTTTCTTTACCTCCAAATAATGTCTCATTTGAAAAATTTCCTATTGCATGTATATAAAACCCTGGAATTTTGCTTTCGGATTTATGTTTAGATAAAAAAATAAAATATTCGCCATTTAATTTCTCATCCAGCTTATCATAAAATATTAACTCCCTATCGGTTTCAAAAATTATTATTTCATTTTTTATTTTGTAGATTTTTTCGTTTTCATTAAAAGGTATTAACTCTGAATAACCGTATTCATTAATAATTGATTCCTTTGTATTAATAGACGCTGGATCTTTAATGCTACTTATTAATACGAATTTAGCAGAATATTCCAGCATTTCATTAAAATGAATTATTCAAACCATTCAAATAAGTAATAATTTATTTTCTTTGTTTTTGCATCTACTGATGTTACTAACAGTTTTTTCCTTACGCTATGGGTTAGTCTTCCCGCTCTTATTATTTGTAAATCGCTAAATGAACTATCCTTTCTTAATACATCTACCAAAAAAGGTGCATGATCTAAGCCAGGTCCATATTCATAAACCATAAATGTCACTCCATATTTCATACCTGGTTTTATTATATAACCTTTATTTCTAAGATCCTCATAAACTAAATATTTTTCCTCAAAGAGTTCTATGTACTTTTTTCCTTCTTCAATTATCTCTTTTTCACTCAATTTCTTACCTTCAGTATCATAAACTTCCACTCTGTTTGTTTTTACTAAGTATAGTATTTCATAAAAATTAAATTGCATTTTCGCTGTAAATATAGGCGTCTTAGGCTTTCCAATACCTAGTGGTCTTCCATAAAAATTTTCTTTATATAGCAAAGGAGCTTCTTTTTCATTAAATCCTATAAAATAGCCATTTGAATAAATCAACTTCATTTTCATTATAGAATTTATATTATCATAATTTTCTTAAAATATATACTTAATGAGAAAAAGAAAATTGTTTAGGAATTTGATTATTGTTCTCATTATAATCGCTTTTTTTCTTATATTATATAATCTTAACATTAATGAGTTTATTAACACACTTTATAAAGTAAGAATTGATTATGTTTTTCTCATGATTCTTAGCAATTTTCTTGCTATATTATTATTTTCTATGGCATGGCATGTGGTTATAAACGAAGTATATAAAACTTCTTTTAAAGATAGTTTTATATCTTCATGTATTTGCATTTTTGGTAATTTAATAATTCCTTCAGCATCCTTTAGCGGAGAAGTAATGAGAATAAATTATTTTAAGAAAAAATATAAAATTCCTATCGAACATGTTTTAGCTACAATAGCTATTAATAGATTTCAATATTCTGTTACAATGATTAGCTTTTTTATAATCGGAATAGTTTTAGCATATTATTACGGTATGCAAATTTTTTCATTAATAATTGCATTAATTCTTATTTTAATAGTAACAATTCCTTTGATCATTTTATTGTTTAATCCTAAGGCATTGGTAATTATGGTGGATAAATTTTTGAGAATTTTCTTCTTTTTCTCTAAAGAAAAGGATAAAATAGGCTTTATTTATGATAAAGTTTATGAAGCAGTAGATCAATTTAATTTAACAGTAGCATATATTAAGAAGTCTAAAGGAATGATTTTAGCTTTGATTTGCATGGCTCTGCAATGGTTATTTAATTCAATCACAATCTATCTTGCTTTTCTTTCAATTAATGTTTCAGTAAATGTGGGTATAATTATCTTTACTTATCCGATATTTGCAATGTTAACAGTCACACCTATTGGAATACCTGGAAATATAGGATTAATAGAAGCTTCAATGATTTGGCTTTATTCAGGTTTTGGTATAAATTTTTTAGCCTCTTTAGTTGCTGTTTTCTTGACAAGAACAATAGTAATATTGATGGATCTATTTATTCCTTTGCCAATGTTTATAAAATATAAGAAATTCGTCTTATAATTATTTAAAAACTAAAAACTAGACGATATCTAAATTTTAAAAATTAAAAGAATTAATAATTATTTCAATGGTTTTCTTATTGTTGCAATTGTATTATTAGCTATGCCAAAACTTTTAGCAAAATCTGGATTAATAAATACCTGATCTTCAGGTGTCTCACTGCTGAGTATAGCTTCTAGTTCTAGTTTTTTCTTTCCACCAATAACAATTTCAACTTTGTCTATTATTCCTAACTCCTTTGCAGTTGTAGGGTTAATAGATAATTTTCCTTCTTTAATGCTTTCATTTATTTTTATTCGTAATCTTCTTTCTTTTCTTTCAGACATCTACAAAAAATAATTTGTAATCTTATTAATTAAATTTTGGTACTATTTTCTACGGTTTATTAATTGATATTAATTGTCGTCTTTCAAAGGAGCCTGTTAACAATAATAAATTTTTTATTAGTGAAATTGATAAAATATCTTATGCGAACACGTATCGTGTACAGTATGTTAATGATTTTTATTCTTTCACTTAATTTATATTATGATTCTTTAATCCCAAATTTGTTTGCATATCAAAACTCAGAGGTAATAGTAAAGGAAAACTTAAAGATAATTCAAATTTACAATGAAACAGTTTTTGTTTCAAATTTGACGGTAAGAGATAACAAGCCTATTTTTACCGTTATTAATGATGAATTCAATAATCTTAAGAATTTTGAATTGGTTATTTTTAATCTTAATTTGACTGAAAGAACTTTAAAATGGTTTATTGGAGAATTAAATCCTATAAGGAATCTTCCTTTCCTTTTAGAAAAAGGTTTTCTTTTTACTTTCAAACTAAAAGAAGAAAATAAAGAACAACATTTTATAAATAAGTTATCAGACAAGTTTAAAACAAAATTTGTTAAAATAGATTCTGATTTTTATGTTACAGGAGGAAACTTTGGCGTATATCTTGATGATTTTCTTTTATCTTTGAACTACACTTACAAGGGCTTCTATCTTTTAAATGAACATTTAAAGCCTATAGGAATAATATATAAAATAGATAACGATGTTCAACAATTAATTTTGATCTATTTTACTACCTTGGCCACCTCTCCTGACATTTATACTAAACGAGTATTTTCAATCAATTACACACGTTTTTTATCAAATATAACATCTTCTGAGTTTTCTACAAACTCCACTTTAGAATTTTATTTCTACGGCATGATAGTACATGAATCCAAACCAACTTTATCGTGGTTTTCCTCTTATGAAAATAATTGGGTAACTTATTCTAATTATATTCTTAACAAAAATGAAGCTATAGGAAAGATAAGTGTTAATTCTTCAAAAATTGATCCGTTTATATTAGTTACACAATCAGCTAATCCAGGAGTATTTAATTCAACAACAAAATTATACATTTCAATTTATAATTATGGTACAGTTGAAGCTAACAATGTTACAGTTAAAGTAAAGTTACCTGAAGGAGTAAAAGCAAACAATGACACTCTAGTTTTCAATAAAGTATCTCCTAATAGCTATTCTAAAAAATATATTGAAGTTGGTGTTTCCTTAAACGAATCAAAAATTATTGATATTCCTCCTCCTGAAGTTTCTTATAAAGTAGGTAATACCGTAATTAAAAATGTCGGAAATCCTTTAAGAATAGGATACAAAGTTAAAAGTTTGCCTGTTTTAAGTTATATATTATTTCCTAACAAAGTTGCAGGCGAATTGAGAGATATATTAGATATTCCTACAGAATTTAGGGTTACTGTAAATAATACAGGCGATGTTGAAGCGAAAGACGTTAAATTAATATTAGACTATTTAAATCAGCCAATCGGGGACATCAAATCAAACAGTAGTGAATATATGATTTTTGAAGTTGAACCTTTTAAGTTTAAATCTATACCATTAGGTTCATCATCAATATTTAACATTACAATAACATATAGATATGATAATAAAACTGAAAAAATAGAAAATATTTATCCTTATTTCTATACATTCTCTTCAACTTTTTCTTACATAAATTATCTTTCGATATCTCAAAAAGAATTACCTGATGTTATTTTACCTACAAAAATTACTTTATCTTGGTCTTCTATAGCTTTAGGTTTTTCAAGACTTGTTATAATAAATTCAACTTTAAAAGATTTAGAAAAATTGGGCTTAATATATACTGGACCAGATAGTTTTAGTAAAAAAGGAGAAAGGATTGAAGTTAGATATTCTTTTAATAGAGGAGATAAACATACAATTTCCTTAGCTTTGAATTTTTCTTCTTATTCTCATTATATAGTTGCGCCTTTTTATCAGTATGTCGAACCGTTAAAAATTAAATTCCTTATTCCTCCTTTAGTTTTCTCTTCTGCGATTATAATTAAAAAAGAAGTTAATCAAACTATTGTAAGTGTTGGCTCTCATTTAAATGTAACAGTAACATTATCTAATTTAAGTAATGAAACAATATATAATGTTGATCTATACGATGAATTAATATCTGGTTGGAAATATGTTTCAGGTTTAAACAGAACTTTCTCTTCAGTTTTAAGTCCTAAAGCTAATTTAACTTTGAAATATATAATTGAAGGAACGGCCCCTGAATTTAATTATTTACCTTCTGCAAAAGCTAATTATTCTTTCTTTGGGAAATCTTGGTATTCTAAATCTAATCAAGTAGAACTACTAATAAAATTAGTCGTAAAATTTAACGTTTTTGATTGGAATATGAATAAACTTAATAATGCAATTTTAAAAATAAAAGATTCGAAAGGAAATGTTTTAGGAAACTTTACTGTAAAAGATGGGTTGGTTGAATGGGAAGGTTTTGTAGGAAGCATAAGCGTCGATATCGTGTTTAGGAATAATATTGTAAGCAGTAATTCATACTATTTGACTTCCAAAAATACATCAATCGATATTAAAACTTACGTTTTCAATTTAAATTTGGTAGTAAAAGATATTTTGGGCTTAGATCTTAAAGATATAAAAGTTTATTTGCAATCCTCAAACTTAACAATATATCCTGAGATAAAAGATGGATATTTCTTTTTTGAAGGCATACCAAAAGGACTTTATTCTTTAAATATAGAAATTTCCAATAACAATTATAAGATTCCTATAATTATTGATGAAAGATTTTCCCAAAATATCAATATAGGTTTACCTATAATTAAAATAGAAAATATAATTTTAGATTTTCAATTAATAATAGGCTTAATATTATTAATATTTTTAATGTTCTTTATATATATTATATTACGATTAAAAAGAAAATAAATTATTATTTTTTAACTAAAATTCCAGCTTCTTCAAATTTTATTTCTCTTCTTAAAAGTTTATTTAGAACATTAACAAGGTTTTTCACTTCTACTCTTATTTGTCTCCAGTCATCTCTGTTTCTAATAGTAACTGTATTATCACTTAATGTTTGGTAATCTACTGTTATGCAATAAGGAACTCCTATTTCATCATATTTAGCATAAGCCTTACCTATATACTCTGTATCATCATATATGCAGTCTATTCCATTTTCCTTTAGATACTCATATATTTTGTATGCTGTTTCAGGAATGTTATCTTTGCTTACTAAAGGTAAAACAGCAGCATGATAAGGTGCTATTTCGCTGGGTAATTTTAAGATAATTCTTCCGTCCTTTTCTGTATAAGCTATACTTAAACTACAAAGTAATAATCTTTCTAGACCAAATGAAGGTTCTGCGACATACGGGTAAAATTTCTCTACTACTTTTCCATCTTTTATTCTTTCAGCTTTCAATTCAACACCGCTTTTAATAGAATGATTTTTTGTATCATAGTCTGTCCTTAAAGCGAAACCTGCAACTTCAATTTTCTCATTATTAACTATTACCATATGATCAAAGGTTTGTGAAGAATAATGCGCTCGCTCTCCTGGCAATTTTTCTAGAAAATATTGTTTTTCATAAGATATTCCTATTTTTTGTAAAAATTCTTGAGATAAATACATAAAATAAGCTAACCACTCTGATAGTATAATTTTATTTTTCAAAGCTTCTTCTATGCTCAATTCTTTAATACCAAGATTTTTGTAACGAGCTTCGGCATCTAATATTCTTATTTTCTTGGAATAAACTTTTTCTATCAAATTGCAATTTGGTTCTTGAGGATCATAAAACATTTCAAAGTCTATTATTGTAAATTCTCTCATTCTGTACAAACCTTTTCTAGGAGCTATCTCGTTTCTTTCCACTTTGCCTATTTGGACTATTCCAAAGGGTAATTTTCTTCTTGCTATTTCATACATTCTCCTAAAGTTTATGAATATTCCTTGAGCTGCTTCAGGTCTAAGGTAACCAACATCTGTTGAAAATGGGCCTATATTTGTTTTCATTAATAAATTAAAATAAGAAGGTTTTTCGAATTCTCCTTTACATTCAATACACCTGATATTATTTTCTTTGATATATTTTTCTATCTCTTCCAAACTCCAGCTTTCTATATTATCTATTTCGATTACCTGATCGACTCTGTACTTATTTTTACATGAACTACATGTTAAAACTATATCAGTAAAATGTTTTAAATGACCTGATGCTTCGAAAACTATTTCAGGCATTACGATTGGTGTACTTATTTCATAAATAAAATCATGTGGATAAATGAAGATTTGTCTCCATAAGTCTTCTATTTTTCTTAAAATTTTAGTTCCAAGCGGACCAAAATCTATAAAGCCTGATACTCCACCATAGATTTCAAATGATGGCCATAAAAACCCTCTTCTTTTAGCGAGTTGTATTAATTTTTCATTCATATCCTAACTTTATTTCTAATATCATTAATCTTTTTATTTGAATATTTATTAAAAATGAAAGCTGTTGCTCAATTAAAATGAATTAAATCTTAATTCATACTAAAGGTCGAGGCTTTCATCTCTTTGTAAACTTTTATAACCTATTTCATATTATTAAAAAGTATAACAATGGTTAAAATAACTAAAAGAACAATATTTCTATTTACTACATTAATTATCGGTATAACATTAATAGCTTACGTTTTTTTAGTTTCCCCACCTCCACCACCTGTAACAAAACATACTTATGATTTTATTTTCTTCGATGCAATTACAGTAAAAATCGAGAAACCTGTTACCAATTTGACTGTTTCAGTTGTCGGAAAGGATTATAATGTTACATTGAATAAGCCTAACAAACAGGATCCTATCCTAAAGGAAGAAGTTGTTTTTTCCTTTTCTAATTTAACTCGTGGAGAAACATATACTCTTAAGGTTTTTTCTGATGAAAAAGTTTTCCTATATAATAAAACGTTTACAGTTTCAGAAGATAGATCGGAAAGAATTGAACTAAACTCTCAATCTTTCACAATTTCTGTTTTTGTTAACGATGCTCCATCCACGATTCCTTTGAATGTTACCATTAAAAATAAAGAGGGAAACATCAACATTAATAAAACCTTAAAAGCTGGTTCTATCCAAATATCTCAAATTCCTTTAGGAGAGTATAATGTTATTGTTAAACATAAAAAAATTACCATTAATGAAACAAAAGTAAATATAAATGGCACATTACCTTCATTTACAATTCGAACAACTCTAAATAATGCTACAATTTATATTTTTGATCAAAATAAAAAGGAAATAAGAAACGTTTTTCTTAATTTGATTTATAATAATGAAGTATTGGATCTAATTTCTTCTTCAACAAATAAGTTCGAATTAAAATATCTTCCTCCTCTAAAATATGATCTTGTTTTTCAATTACATGGTGTTAACTTAACAGTTGAACCTTCATCTATATTGGATTTAACCACAGAAATTAAACCTTCTTATAATTATACTGCCTATCTAGGAAATCTTACTTTAAAAGTTAAATATGATGATGGTAAAGAAGCTAGAGGTCTTAAAGTATCAATTCATGACTTATACAATACATTTACTGGAGCTCAAGGAAATGTTACATTACTTAATATACCTGCAAAATCAAAATTTGAATTAAAAATTTACCGCGATATTTTAGTAGCTAAAGTACCTGTTGAATTATTACCTTCTAATAATACATTAGAAATTACGATAAATAAGATCAGCTTGCAACTCAATATAACTTATTATTCTACGTTTGGAGGACAATTGAGAGGATATACTGTAATTCATGACCAGTTCAATAAAACAAATATTCTAAAATTAGAAGACTTTAAAAATCTTACGTTAGAAATTTATCCAGGAAATTATTACATAACTTCTTATATTATAAACCCGTTAAATGAAAGCATTAGTGTTTATTCAAAATTTATTGCATTAAATAAAACGTTAACTTCTGTAAATATTACCTTACCTGTCGGATTTAGGCTAAATATAGATACTGGTAACCCATCAGCAAAGGTTTATCTATATTATGTTAATCTTAAGGGTAATGAAACATTGATCGATGAAAAAATAGGCGAAAAAGTTTCCTTTTATAATCTGTATTTAGGTTCGTATAAGGTTCTTGTTGAAACTGAAAATTATAAAGCAAGTAAAATAATCTTATTAAATGCTACATCAAAACCAGAATTAAATATTAGTATTAAAATAGCTCAGGTAAATAGCATAAATAAGTATTTATTTGATAATCTAGTTTTTGCATTAATTATTTTAATTCTAGCGATTATTTTCTTCAATTTCTCATATAAAATTTACAAAAAGAAAAAAGAACTTTCTAAAACTAAGAAGTGAGCACTGATTTCAAATTTCCCAGTTATTTTTTTATAAACAAATTATATAAGGAATTTAGTGGAATTCAGAAATCTTTCAAAGAAGCAAAGTACATAATAATTGGAATTCCTTATGAAAGTACGATTACTTATAGACCAGGTACAAAGTTTGCTCCTTCTTATATTAGAGATGCCTCAATAAATATAGAGACTTATTGTATATTGTCTAAGATGTATTTTGAGGATGTTGATTTCTATGATATAGGAGATATAGATGTTATTGGAGTCAAAATTGAAGAAGCATTAAGAAGAATTTCTTTAGTTATAGAAGATATTAAAAGAGAAAATAAAATACCTGTCTGTATAGGAGGCGAACATTCAATAACCTATGGAATTGTAAGAGGTATAAAACCTGATACAATAATATGCTTTGATGCTCATCTAGATCTAAGAGACGAATATCCTATAAGTATAAAATATGGTCATGCAACTGTTATGAGAAGGATTTATGAAGATTTAGGAACCAAAAATATTGTATTTATTGGAAGTAGAGCTTTTTCAAAAGAGGAATTCAATTTTGCTATTAAACATGATTTAAAAATATTTTCAGTAGAAGAAATAAATGAAAATAAAAAAGATGTGATAGATGAATTATCCCATATCGTAACTTCTTCGAAAAAAATTTACATTTCGATAGATATGGATGTTTTTGACCCTTCTATTGCACCAGGGGTAGGAACACCTGAACCTTATGGAATAAGTTTTAAGGATTTTTTAGATCTTGTTAAAAACATCTTAGACAAAAGAGTAGAAGGAATTGACATTGTAGAAGCATCACCGTTATATGATAATGGATTATCTTCAATATTGGCCTCTAAAATAATTTTTGAATGTGTTAGTTTTCTTTATAAAAACATTAAACCTAAAAGCTGAATTAATTAGCCTTTATTATTTTTGCAGCGGGTCTTTTACTTTTAATTAAAATTTTTGAATCGCAATAAATACATGAGAAATTTCTTATGATTATGCTTCTTTCTTTAATTTCCTCATAAGTTATTCTTTTTCCGCACTTAATACATTGATATTCGGTCATGATTAAAAAAGTTATAATAGCCTTAATATAAATTTTTCATGCTTTAAAACTGCTCTCTATTCCTATAAAGTAGGGGCTTTTGAAAAAAGGAATCCTCGATTTTTTTCAATGCAGAAAGGAGGTCGGCAATAAAATTTATAAATGTTTAAAAACAAAATAAAATTAACGAATGCAAAGGACAATTAACATAAACTTGAATAAAAGTATACAACTATGGAGGGTGAAAATTTGAGCGAAAATTTATCTCTTGATGAATTTAGTGAAATACTTGAAACCTTAGATAAAGAACAAAAAAGGATTAAAATAAGAATTGAAAAAAGAAAGTTTGGTAAGGATGTTACTATAATAGAAGGTGTATCCGATGATGTTGCACCAGAAATAGCTCGGACATTAAAAACAAAACTTGCATGCGGAGGTACTTATAAAAATGGTAAGATTGAATTACAAGGTGATCACAGAGTTAATGTAAAAAACATTTTAATTGGTATGGGTTATCCTGAAAGTAATATTACTGTAGAATGACGTTAAAAGATATAATTAAATCTGCAAAAAGAGGCAAGCGATATGATTTAAGATGCCCTTCATGTAAAAGTAAAAATATTATAAAGTTGCATTCATTAGAATGGTTAATGCCTCCGATGTATTATTGTACAGAATGTGGGTATCAAGGAAACATTTTAGTAGAGTTTGAAGAGAATTAATTTTTTTAAAGATGGAAAGGTAATCCTGATAAAAGTATTTTTTCTGGTATCATATTTTTCCATTTTTTTAAAAACTCTTTATCGTCTTTTTCATTTCTTAATTCATCAGGTAACATGATAGGAATTTCATCAATTATAGGATACCATCTATTACACTTATTACAAATTATAATCCCTTCAACAATTTCTTTTTTTATGCATTCTAGGCAATTGATAGTTGCAATATTTATATTATTTAAATAATCTATCTTTAAGCCACAATAATCCTTACAAAAAGGTGTTTGGACTTTCAATTCTTTATATTCGTAGCGTGTTTCATTGAATACTAAATAACTTAATGGCCAATTTTTACAATGTGGGCATGCTAATAAATCAAGTAGTCGGTATTTCATAAAATACTTATTAAAATTAAAAAAATAATAATTTATGCTTAAATGATTGAAATTATTGAGTGATACCAGCGTAAAATATAATCTGGCAATTTTAATCCTCTTTTCTCTATTCTTTCTGCCAAAAATAAAGGTAAAGGACTTAATAAGAATGCAGCTTTAAGATAAAATCTGTTTGGTTCTCCTTTAATGTATGGGGAATATATAACATAAGAATAATCAGATAAAGAATGTATTGAAGAATCTTTGTTTCCGACAACTGATATAACCTTGCCACCCATTTTCTTAAAGTTTTTGCACCAGCCTACAACAACTTCTGTTTCTCCGCTATAAGATATAACGATAAATATATCTCCTGGTCTAGGCACTGGGAGATTTACATCTCTAATTACATAAACTGCATCTCCTAAAACTCTTTTAATATGGCCTATTCTAACAGCTGTCATTCTTGCTACTTCTAAACCGCTACCTAATCCTCCCATGAAGCATAAAGACCTTTTTTCTAAATCATCTACAATTCTTTTTATAAACTCAACAGAATTTTTATCTTCAAGCATCTCTTGTATCTCTTTAAATATGTTTTCAATTATCGAAAAAATTGCATCAGCTGATGCATCTTTACTCATTGCTTCTGCTATAGCTTGATATAAAACTAAACTTCCAAGTTCGAAAATATCAGTAAGAATACCTGTTTCTCTAAACTCCTTAATTTCTGAAAAGTTTTCATATGTAACCTGTCCTTTTAAATTAACTACGGAACCGTATCTTGAACCTAACTTTCCTATAGGTGATTCAGGATCAGAAGTAACAACATCTATTCTATAATCCCTTATGTTTCCTGTTTCAGATATGTATTGTCCTAGTTTTTGAGCATCTATTAAAGGAATAAGCGCTTTTCCACTTCCTGAATTTATAAGAAGACTCATAGGACCATATTTATTTCTTATAGATGGAGCTGCTTCGTACAAATCTCTTCCTGGAAATCCAATATCGCTTCTATCAAGTATTATTTTACCTTTATTCATTTTAGCTATTTCGCTACATGCTATACTTAATGCTCCTTTAGATCTTCCTTCTCCACTAGGGACTATTACTCTTACTGAGGATAAACCATAGTAAAGAGACTCTACCTCTTTAGGATTTAATGCTCTAATATTATCAAATATTGTTAGTATGTACTTGATATTTGCTTCTTCTACCATTTCCAAATATATTATTTATTTTTTATTATTAATTTCATTTTATGGGAAAATACGATGTTGCGATTATAGGTGCAGGACCAGGAGGATATGTAGCTGCTATAAGATTAGGACAACTTGGTAAAAAAGTTGCTTTAGTAGAAAAAGATAAAATTGGTGGGGTATGTTTAAACTATGGTTGTATTCCAACAAAGGCAATAATTCATGTAGCTCATTTATTTAAAAAAATAAAATGGTTAAGAGAAATAGGTTTAGAAGTTTCAGAACCTAAATTAGATTTTAAAAGAATTCAAGAATGGAAAGAAAACGTTCTCGAAAGGTTACGTAAAGGTATTAATTATCTTTTAAATTCTTATTCAGTAGAAATTTTTAAAGGCACAGCTTCTTTTGTTGATCATAATAAATTAAACATTAAAGAAACAGGAGAAGAAATTTACTCTGAAAATATAATAATAGCTACAGGTTCTTTACCTTCCGAATTACCTAACATAAAGATCGATGGAAAATATGTAATAGATTCTACTTTTGCTTTGGAATTAAAAGAAATACCAAAGGAAATATTAATAATAGGAGGTGGTGCTATAGGTTTAGAATTTGGGTGTGCTTTCCAAAATTTAGGAAGTAACGTATATGTTGTTGAAATTATGGATCAGCTTTTACCAGGTTTTGATAGAGAGATTTCTGAAAATTTAAGAAGAATTATGGAAAGAAGAGGAGCTAAGATTTTCTTAAACTCTACCGTTAGTGAAATAAAGACAGACAACGATAAAGTAAAAGCTATAGTAAATACTAAAGATGGTATTAAAGAAATAGAAGTAGATAAAGTTTTATTGAGTGTAGGAAGAAAACCTAATGTTGAAGGCTTAAATATTGAAAATGTTAAAGTAGCTAGGAATAATAAAGGATTTATTATTGCAGATGAATTTCAAAGAACAAACATTTCTAACATTTATGCAATAGGAGATATAACAGGTCCTCCTTTCTTAGCTCACAGAGCATCAAAACAAGGAATTATTGCTGCTGAAGTAATTTCTGGTTTAAAAAGTGCTTATGATTATAGAGCTATACCTTCGGTATATTTTACAGATCCTGAAATTGTTTCAGTAGGGTTAAATGAAGGAGAAATTAAAGATAGAGAAATATTAATTGGCAAGTTTCCTTTCACAGCTCTTGGAAGAGCTCTTGCTTATGGAACTTCTGAAGGATTTGTAAAAATTATAGCTGATAAAAAAACAAATGTAATATTAGGTGTGCAAGCTATTGGTGAAGGGGTTTCAGATTTAAGTGGAGAAATTGCTTTAGCTCTTGAAATGGGAGCAACATTAGAAGATCTATCTTTTGTAATGCATCCTCATCCAACTTTAACTGAAGCAATAATGGAAGCTGCAGAAAATGCTTTAAAAAAAGCAATACATATTTTAAATAAATGAAAGGATATTTGCTTAATTTTGTTTTTCTTGAATACAAAAAATCCCTTGAATTACAACACTTTTTAGTAGAAAAAAGGTTAAAGAATGAAATTCCAGAAACTTTAATTTTACTTCAACATGAACATGTCTTTACCATTGGAAAAAGAGGAAGCGAAGCAAATATATTAGAAAAGGCAGCTCCTATATATTATATTGAAAGAGGTGGGGACGTTACCTATCATGGCCCAGGTCAACTTGTTGGTTATTTAATTTTTGATCTTAAAGCTTTAAACTTGGATGTTAAAG
>JAVVGB010000006.1:0-42388 GCA_032249315.1 Thermoproteota archaeon | reverse complement strand
AAGTAGCTTTATACTTGTTAAATATTCTTGCAAGTTTTAAAGATTCCTCACGCCAGTTAAATTCTATCCTAAAACTATATGCTTCAATTCCTTTAATATTTTTTAAATGCTCAATTAGTTTGTTCCATTTGAATGCTGTATTGGAAAAAGCTTCAGATAAAAGTCTATCTAATAACTTTTCAGGAAAAGAACATTCTAATTGTAGTAGATTTTTTAAAAGTATGCTTCAAAATTCGCTCCGTATTTTACAAAAAATTATTTGTTTAGAATTTCTTCCTTAATTTGAATAAAAATTTACTTTTCTTCAAACGAAGATAATACCAACAAATTATTTTCACACATTCCGTTTATTTGAGTTTATTACCACAGTTAGAACAATAAAAGTATTCAGGTTCTACAAGAGACCCGCATTTTGGACAGTAAAGCATCTCTTTTATTGGTGTGCTCATAGAACTTGTCTCAGCCTTATTAAGCCTAGAAGAAATGGCTTTTGCTACATGAACTATGGATAATATTAACGCTGTAATACCTAAAATTGCTGCGATTCCTATAAGTAAAAAGCCAACTATGAATAAAAAGAAAAATATCATATATGTGTTTGAGGAAGCCGTATATCCTTGTGGCAACATAGAAAGGAGGGGTTGAATAAAAGAAAATAGAAGGGAAAAATAGGATATAGTTGAAAAGGAGATATATGCTATGTTGGTAGCGAAGAAGATTCCTCCTATAGCTGCTATAATATGTGAGATAGGCCAATTCAAAACAACTTGCCTTAGGATTAAAGCAATGCCAATAAATATTAATGGAACTACAGGATGAACTGGTATATTTAAAAAGAAACTAATAAGGCTTAAACCAGGAATCATACTACCACCAATTAATAGTAATATACTTGCAATTATTAACAAAATACCAGCTTGAATTGAATATTTAGGTGAAGGCGCTAATAATGCACTAATCATTAATAATAAAGAAAATATAAAAAAGATTATTATCAGCATGATAAACATCATTGTTATACTGTAAAGTGGAGTTAATCTTAGCATATCTAAAATTTTTGTAAAATCTCCGAGGAAGATAAAAATACCAATAGTTGTAAAGAGTGTAGCTGAAAAATAAATTATGCCTAAAGAGCTTACAAGGCCACCCCAACCTTTTAAATTAATTCTTGAAACAACTATACTGCCGCCAAAGCCTGCATATAATGGAAAGATAATGTAAAGCAATAATCCTATTAAAATGAACATAAATCCAGTAATGTAATGTGGAGGAGTGTTTGGAGGTATACGAATGTTTGATAGAATAATTATGCTGATTGTTAAATTAATAAGAATTACGAGATAGCCTCCACTAAAAACTAATAATGCGATTGTTCCTAAACGTCTAGCATTTAAGCGAAGGGTATCCTCCGTTTCCATGATTACAATTATTAATTAAATATTTAAAAATATTCTTAGTCTCAGACAATCTAAATGTTATAACATTAAATATTACATTCAGATAATTTTCAACAAAAATATATGTTAAAATGCTTAATTAAATATATAAGCAAAAATATGAAGGGAAAATTAAAAACATTAAAAGTTGTTTACATTTATTCTAAAATGCGTAATTTATCTAGGAAAATTAACCTCTTAAATTTGCAGATATTTAATACATCTTTTACATAGGACATGATGTCGCCTATTAGATCAAAAGTTAAGAGAAAAACATCTCCTGTTTATATGTTGATTTATGCTTTTTTCTTTATTTTTACATATATATTGATATTATATTTTAATATGCATTATTTTAATGAGCCAGGTTATAAACACATTTATTCTTTTCTTAAGTCCTTATTAGGTAATGTTCAGATAATTAAAATTAAAAGCGATTTAATCATGTTTTATTTTTCGTCTATTTTTATTTTATTTATTCTAACTATAATTTTTTTACCAATTAATTTAATTTATAGTTATAAAAGAAAAGAAATTTTTATTTTCAATACAAGATTTAATATAAAGATTATTTCATATTTTATAATAGTTGGAATAATAATGATATTCTATTTATTTTTGTTAAATAATCTAAGATATGTAAATATTATTCATTTAATCGATACATATTTAATTACAATGTATATAATTATTTTCTATTTGGTTCTTGCCATAGCATTATATGATTTCGATCCTTATCTAGATTATCCAAATAAATATGAATTCCAAAGAACTTTAAAGGAGAGAGACCCGAAAATTAGATTGGAATTCATAAAAATGTTATCGATAGGCATATTTATGACGCCGCTTTTTCTTTTTCTACCTATGTTTGGAATAATTCCATGGTTTCCAATTATTTTACTAGGTTTCAATTTGTTTGTTATCTTAGAAATATTCAGAAAAAAATACTTCTTGGATAAAGAGACATTTTATCAAGATCTATATAAATTAAGCAGATTTTTTAACAAACGCTTGATTATAATTTTTGGAACGTTAGCTTTTATAGCGGTATTTGATATTCTTAACAAGGTTTTGCTGGATAATTACACTTTGCAACCAACGCTGGAACCGATAATGATGGTAGATGAGGAAGAAGACTATTTCATGTATACAGTATTTTCTCCATTAATTACTTTTTTATATTTTATCTTTTATATCATGTATTGTTCATCTTATCGTCATCTTAATTATTATTTGAATTATTATGTTATCGCAGAAAATATTGATTATAAAATAAAAGAAGGTTATCATATTAAAAATGTTAAAGTTGATCCTATGATAACTTTTCTTTCATATTTAATATTGTTTATAGTTTTTTAATTAATTTAATTTTGTAAAATTATTTTAAAGTATATATTTTTAATTATTTAAAATTTTCCTATAATTTTAAAAATTAATTATAACAAAATTTTATAATGGTGGAGGAGGAATCTTCGAATACATTTTCTCTCTTTTACGCTGGCGCCTTCTTTCAATTAATATTAGCGCTAATACAAAAGCTATTGAAGATACCACTATACCAATACTTAGCCACATTAAAAATACCGTTGTTTGCTTGTTTTCTGCTGGTGGAACTATTTCAAAATCTGGCACAAGTGATATTGAATATATAGTCCACCTCGAATATCCTGGCTTATGGTCTGATCCTGCTATGTATAAGTTTTTTCCATCAAAAGCCATTTTTCCATACCAAAAATCTGCATCTGCATCTATATCTTGGCTTAATACTAATCTTTCGATTTGATTTAAGTCTTTATCATAAACATATAAAACATGTCTTCTATATCCTCCTTCCTCTTCTTCAGTAGCTACATACAAAAAACCACTAGCATACAATAGTTTATAAACAAAATAAGCTATCTTCCTTAGTTTTATTTCGTTTCCGTATTTATCATATTTGGCTATGAATCCATCTCCGCCTATATACGCATATCCATTCTCATCAAAATCTACAGTTGAAACCAAACCTGTATCATTTTTCTTTATAACCTTTATTAAATTGAGATCCAAATCTAATATTTCAACCCTGAACTTTTCGTTTTCGACACCGGTAACCCAGAGCTGTTTAGTAATAGGATTAACTTTGATATTTGTAGCACTATTTTGACTAGGATAAGGGTCCATATATTCTTTAACAATTGTTAAATTATCAGCCACCCATTTCTCAACTCTCCATCTAAAATCAGGAATTCCTTTAGTATAAAACCCTGCTATGTAAATATGGTTATCAAAAAAATTAATAGAAGTAGCCCATCCGCCTAGATCTCTGCGTTCCTTCATTAGTAGTTTCGGCAACCTCAAGTTCGAATCAAATACCAGTATGTTCCAATACCTATCTACTACATATATTTTTCCGTTAGTTATAACACAGTCTACCAGCTCAACGAAACTAAATGATTCCCAAACTCTGATCAAGGCTCCGCTAGATTTATGTCTGATCTCAAGTCTAGCGGACGATCCACCGAAAACATATATATAATCTCCAGCTTCGCATACCGCAAAAGCCAGAGAGCCATAACTACTTGGTTCACTATGGACTCTCCACTTAATCTTTAGAGTTAAATTCTTAATGTCTTGCTGAGTTAAAGAGACTTTGATATTTGTGGAATGCTGAGATATTCCGTATATTTCGGTTAAACTTAAGATACTTTGCCCTTGAATTAGCAACATAAAAATAAGTATTATTGCAATAATTTTACTTAGAATTAAATGAGTATTTTTCACACTTTTAATATGATATGAATAAATAAAAATTTTGAAATTAAATTATAAACAAGTTTAGCTACTTTTAGTAAATAGAGCAAGCCTAAATAATAAAATGTTGTTAAAAATTAATTGTTTTATTTGAAATGTTTTAAAGGTATTGTACAAATAAATGAATTTAGAACACCATACCTTATTTTAAGACTCCAAGGTTTTTAACAACTAAGTAGCACTAATTATGTTTCTAAAACAGTTGGAACTTTTATTTGCTTTCCTTAGCTTTTACAAATTTTTTTATATATGTTGAATATAATATTTGATGTGAATATACATAATTTTGCTTCACTAATAACTTTAGGATTTTTAATATTTATAATTACTTTTCCTTATCATATCCCATTAATTGAAGCACAAAGTCTAAAGATCGATATGCTATTTCTTTCCGTACCAGCTTATGATGATGCAGTTTATGGTTCTTGTGAAAGTAAAGAGTATTTATTCCTCTTTGGATGGCAGTTGAAAGATTTCAATTCTTATGTTAGATTTCAAATAAAATTTAAGTCGAATGGTACTTTGGTAAAAGAATTAGTAACAAGGGATTACCCATTAGTTGTAGACTGCATTATAATCAATGATAAGCTATATGCTATAGGCGGAAATTGGCAAATATTAGTATTCGATTTAAATTTAAACCTTATAAGTTTCGTAAATAGAAGTTTGCGTGGATCAGTTAACTCTATAGCGTTCTACAATGGTTACCTCTTTATAGCGGGATGGGAAGATGTGAATTTCGACGAAATGTGGAGAGTTGAGAAGTGGAGAATTGAAGATCTAAAATTAGTCAAAGAATATACATCAAATCCTACTCCTTGGGTAGATATGGCTATAGGTATTGGTGTCAATCCTGTTACTGAACAATTATGAGTTTTAGGTCAAGAAGATTATTATGGTAATTTTAGAATTAAAATATTTGACTTAGAGTTAAACTTATTAAAAACTATAAGTAGAAATTATAGTCGTGGAGCTATTGCTGTAGTCTTTGATGAGGATGGTTTCGCATATGTACTAAGTGAAAGTAGCTATGTAACTAAATATGATAAGTTTGGAAATGAAGTAAAAGGCATGGGTATAGAAATTTTGGATAAAAAACTACTTTACATCAACGGCTATTTATACATTGCTGGCTGGAAAATTATTGATAACTATTGGAGACCCGTTTTATATATTTACGATAAAGAACTTAACCAAATCGATAGTATAATATTAAGCTGGAATTAAAATGTGGATGCTCATTTTTTCTGGGGCGATATGATCTTTGATGGTAAAAATCTATACATAACGGGATGGGATGGTAAAAAAGGTTACTGGGGATGGATACTCTGTACAATACCAATTATAGAAAAGACATCAAACGTTACATATGAAAAATTGAAACAACCTAAATGCATAATACCAAGCGCATCAGCAGAATCATGGAATGATATTCCATACCGGGTTTACCCAACAGAGCCGAATATAACTCCATTGGTATGGTATATTGTTGGTATAGCAATAACAGTAATTGTTATAACTTTATCACTCCTTTGGGTTAAACGCAAACGTAAAAGAACTAAATTAAACAAGCATAACTAACTTAATATTGATTTTAAAGTAATTGTTGCAATAGAATTAATTTAAGTTATTTAGTTCTCGATATATTTTGCGTACATATTCTTCAATAAAATGTCCTAAATGCAAAAATAAAATGAAAGAAATTTCCTATCGCTGGTTAAAATGCAATCGCGGTTATGAAAATGATAGAGATATTATTGCAATAATGAATTTAAATGGAGTGGTTCTCTGTGCCACCTTACTGCTCACTAAATGAGAGATGTGACTCCGAATCAATGAGGGGAACGATGAAACGCTTTGAAAAAGAACTCTCGACCTTTTCAAGGCGGGGAGGAAGTTAGATTAAATTAGCTGAACTATTAATTCTAAAAAGTTCACAAGGCCTTATTTTAAACTGCAGTTTAGTAGGGTCTGGTGTGCCTCCTTTTCTTTGCATCGTGAGCCTTCCAATGTATAGGCTACCTCTTGGAGAAAGCACCAGAGGGCCTTGAGCAAAGAAGTTCATAGCTGTATTTATATCTTTTAAGATCCAAGTAGTGGTATCAGATATTTTATCATATCTAGTCACAAGCATCCAATTAGCAGAAAAACCACCTCTTCCCTTCAGTACATCACTGACAACTAGAATCTTATTATTATTAAAAAAGTTTATAATTTTCTCCCTTAAATCATCTTTAAGTTCATGTAAATACGCTCTTCTCTTATCTCTTAAATCAGTCAAAGGAACTTTTAGTAGCTTAGGATATAGAGAAGGATTGATCTCACCTGTAAATATTTTAATCCCAACGCTATCTCGTCGCTAAAATGCCACATTTCTTTATATGCATCAACTGATCTTTTATCAACTTGATTATAGTTGCAATCTACTTTTTTCCGTCTCTAATTTCAACAAATCTGATGAGGTAATCTCGTATATCTTATCAAGGTCTTGATCCCATTCCTCCTTGAACCATTCTTTAATCTCACTTAAAATACTCTTGCTTACAAGAATTATATCATGCAAAACTTCATCCTTATTTTTATACTTAGAAAAATCAGGGTCAAATCCATTATATTGGTAATCATGTAAAAGAAAAGCTATATTTGTTATGTTCTCGACTTCTTTATAGCCTAGCTTAACTAAATCGATTGAAATTCCTTTTAGTGAACGGGTTGGAGCATTATAACCTTTCTTTGTATACCAATCAGAAGACAGCTTATCTAAATTTTTGGTTGCCAATGCAGATAGAAGAGCTTTGACTGCGCTAAAAACTTTGCCTGCAGAGTTCCTAGTTCTACCTGCGATCCACATATTTATAGCGATGTCTAAATCGTCTAAAGTTTCTATAATTCTAGCCTTAATGTAGGCCTTTTTGTTGAATTTTGGCGAAACTAACTTTTTTTCCACATATTGCAATTCTTATAACTTGCTTATATGCTTTTTAAAATAGTATGTTAGCTAAACTACGATTTTCAAATCGGTGAAGAGCACTAAATTGTATAATTAATTTTATCCTTTAAATATATGGCTTCTAATGTCTTGGAAGATTTCTAGTAAACTTGAAATAAATGGAACCATTACCTTTTTAAAGAATAGAAAGTCTAGTTACATCAACGATTAGAATTTACTCTTTGAGAAAAACAGTAAGAATTTTAAAAATGAATTTTAGCTTTTTAACTCTTAAATAATTAATTTATTATGTAAATCTTAGTAATGTCAAAAGCCACCAACATAATAAAGATATTCAGCGAATTTCCTGAAATAGCGTCGCTAGCAATTAAAATTTCTTCAGGAGAATCATTAAGTGAGCATGATAAATTTCTATTAAAAGAGCTTTCTGAAGCTACAGGTTGGAGTATTGATGAAATTATTGAAGAATTAAAAAGAATAGATGCTAATCATTCAGAAAGAGTAAATAAGTATAGAGAACTCTTTGAAAAACTTTATAACGAAGCAATTGAACTTGTTGAAAAAGATACTGTACAAGCTGCTGAGAAACTATGGGGAGCGATTGTTGCCTTGATTAAACTTCATGCTTCAATTAAAGGAGTTTTTGTTGAGTGGACTCATGATAAGCTATATAATTATGTGTCAAGAAATGTTGAAGAAAAACATCGCAAGTTGTTCAGGGATTTATTAAAAGCTGGAGAGCCGCTGCATAGGTATTTTTATGAGAAGGGAATGGATTATGAGGCATTCAAGGATTGCTGGAAAGATGCTGTGGAATTGATGGAAAAGGTTAAAGAATTAGTATATGCATCTTTAAGATGATTTGATGGTCGTCGGCGGGCCATCATATTGATCATTTTGTTTGTAACTTTAAAAAATGCCTAAAGTTTTTATTTAACGGCTTTTTCGGTAAACTATAAGGTTTATATATCGGTTTACTAAAAGTAATATTGTGTCCGTAGTGAGCGTTAAGGTTAAAAAGGAAATTAAAGAAAAGATGCTGAAGTATAAAGAAAAGGTGAATTGGGCAGAAGAAATTAGAAAATTTATTGAAATGAAGATCAGAGAGATCGAGGCGGAAGAAAACATTAAAAGAGTATGTGAAATTCTTTCAAAAATAGAATTTCATGCACCAAAGGGCTCTTCAGTTGAGATGATAAGAGAAAACCGTGATAGTCATTGATGCATCCATATTAGCTAGTTTTCTTCGCAAAGAGCCAGGTTGGGAAAAATTGGCAAATTATATTAAAAACGTTATAGCTGTAGATCTCATAATTAAAGAGGTTAGCAATGTGCTTTGGAAAGATTATTATGTTAGAAGAAGTATAAATAAAGATACAGTGCTTGAGCTATATCGTTTGATGAAATCTTTATTAGGAGTAAATATTCTATTAGAGAATGAAGAAAAGTATCTTGATGATGCCTTTGAAATAGCTATATTAACGGGAGTATCAATATATGATTCTCTTTATATTGCGCAGGCAAAGAAAAATAAATTACCTTTGGTTACGTTAGACATGAAGCAGAAAGAGGTTGCTGAAAAAGTGGGTGTTAAAGTAATTTATCCTATATAGTGGTTCCATATATTATTAGGTGATAATAAATTTAAACATGAAATTAATTAGCGACTCTATGAATATTTGTTGTAGTCAATCTTTTTTCTTTACAACCTTCTGTGCTTCCATAACCATCTTCTCGATGTCTTGAAGTCTGTCTCGTACGCTTTCAGAATCCAATTTTGCTTCATGGAAACCCCAAACGTGTAAAGCCCATGCAGCATCCCATGAATTCCTAAACCACTTTCCAAGCTTTTCAGAAATCATTCTAGAAGCCTTATCTAATTCTGCGACCGTCCACCTTTTTCTCTCATCAACTTTCTCTATAATATCGCTTAAGTTGAAGTAGATTGTGAGTGCTTTAACAACCTCCTCAGCAGCCTTATAAAGTTTCTCAGATGCTTGAATGGGATCTTTATCAATCAGCGACTTGCCTTCATCAAGATACTTTGCAGAGAGTTCCAAGTGAGTTTCAGTACTGGTCATGACCAAACAACTCCTTTATTTTAAATTCATTAAAATTTTATAAAAGTTTAAGATCGGTATTCTCTAATTGCATTTAAAACATTTTTAAGTGTTACTAGATTTTCTTTTACTATTTCTTCGTTTTCATAACCTTTAACGTAATTATCCAGTATATATTGCTTTTTTAAAATTATCTAGAACTCTTGTAACGTCTTTTCTCTAAGTATATATTGATAATAATATTAAAATAATTATAAGACGGATGAGGATAGGATTGCTTATAGGTCTCCTAATCTTAACATCTGTCTTGCTAATCTCTTATTTTCTAGCTTTGTACATCTTTCCTCCTGTATTTGGAGAAAAAGTAGAAGATTTTTCTTTATTAAACAGATATATTATATTTCTATTCATACCGCACTACATGGTAGTCTTTAATTTCTTTATCCTCTTCAACTCATCCAAATTATATCGTAATTTCTTAGATATGATTAAGTCATCTGATGATATCCAATTTGCACTGATCTCATATTTTGGACCTTATGTAGGCTATAATATTGTTCTTGCATTAGCACTATTTCGTGGGCAAGCGAATATTCCTGTAGCTTCTCTTTTCATGTTGTCTATTATTTCACTTATAGGATTAGTTGCAAGCATATATTTTGGTATTAGTTTTGATAAATTTTTAAAATATCAAAAGTAAAGGAAAAGAAGGAAACAATTAACAGCTTGTGAAAGTACTTTTTAGTGATTAAGGAAGGTTTGAAGGTTTTAAAAAGTATTTTGAAGGTTTCCTGAGAGTGTAAATGATCACATCTATAGTTTATTAACTGGATTATTTTAAAATGTTAAGGATGTTCGAAGCTGATTAGATTTGATTTTAATGATATACCAGATTTCTATTCTATATCAGTTTAGAAAAGTTTACTGAATAGTTTGAAGCTTTTATTCCAATTAAAGAATGAATATGCTGTTGCTGGAAACAAGATTTCTCTTGTATATTTTTTTATTATCATTTCTAGCCAAGTTTTCTCTTTCTCATATTGTTCGTGTAAACAAAATTAACTTTATTTGCTTCCTAAACTATTTAATCTTATGAGTGAACTGATAAGAGTAAGTAAAGAAGTTAAGAAGAAGTTAATTAAATTGGCAGCAGAAATACAACAAGAAAAGGGAGAAAAGGTAAGTTTAAATTATGCTATTGACTTTTTAATAGATTTCTATTACAATAGAAGGAAAGATCCTCAATTATTACTTTCTCTTTTTGGTTCTATGAAAGGATTAAGAGAAGAATTCGAGGAGTCTAGAAGAGAAGATGAGAGCGGTAATCGATACGGGACTATTGATTGAAATTTTTGAAGGATCAGAAATAGGTAAGAAACTGCTGGATCTTATTATTAATGATAAAATAGAACCTATAATTACTGATGTAACATTAATCGAATTAACTTAAGTAGTAATTAAATTTCAGCTCTGTTTCAGGGTAAGATTTTTTATTACGCAACTTAATAGAAAGGCTTGGTTTAAAAAAATGGTTTGGATAAATTGTAGTCGATGATGTTAACTAGTAAAAGTAGGTGGTGTCAAAGCTTTCCTTTTTCTCATCATAATAAAAAGTGTAACAACAATACCCGCTACTACTGGTATCGTTATTCCAATAATAAATTTTACTACATTGTTATAACTATAAACGAGTGATTTCTCACTCTAAAAAAGAGACTTTTAATATTTGGAGATAAGACCAGCATTTATTAAAACCTTTTCACTATCCATCGTATCAGTTATTTCTATCTCTAGTCTTAATGGTCTGAACGACTTATCTAAAACCATAACTACTTCTCCTTCAAAATGGGCCCAATGCTCAGGCTCACCGTTTGCTAAAACTATTTCAATAACTTCATTTTCATATTTAATATCGGAGAGTTTTTGTTCTTCTAATTTTTTTAGAACTTTTTCGCTGCCCATCATATCTTTTATTTCTATTTCTAGTTTTAGTGGTCTATATAGCTTATCAAATGTCATTATTATTTCTCCCTCAAAATGAACCCAATGCTCAGGATTTCCTTCGTTCAATCTTACAGTAATAATACCATTCTCTTCTTTTACCCTAGATTTAGCCCTAATTCTTGAAGCTTCTGCTAATAATTCATGTGAAGATAAGGGAATATCGATGATTGGTTTATTATTCTTTAGAAAGTAGGCGTAATCTTCCAAGAATTTTGCATATTTTTCAAGCAAATCTTCCATATAACCTAGTTAGTTAGCAAACAATATTTATGTTTCCTCTGTTTTTCATGCTATAAACGAGCGGACCTATCCAAAGTCTTTTTCATATTTTTATTGAAACTACTAATGTCTTAAAAACGTTCTTTTAAACTCAGCAACTTCATGTAAAATGGGAAAGAAGAAACTTCCATACCTTAATCATCTGAATTTTCCTTCCTTCAAGTTCAATTTCTCCCTCTTCATCATATGTTATAATCTTAATTGATGGAATTCTATCTAAAATTTCCTTAATACCTTTTAATTCTCTTTCATTATATTCATAAGTTACCTGATAGGCTTCCTTTATCCCTTGATGATCTTTAATCAAGAAATCAACCTCTCCTGTTTTACCTCTATAATAAAATATTTTATCTTCTCCGTATCTCCTGGCTAATTCTAGAAATACTAAGTTTTCAAGAAGAGCACCAAAATTAGTATTTAATCTATACCCTACCACATTAGCCATTCCTTGATCAACGGCATAAACCTTCCTCTCTGCTCTAACCATTTCTGAAAATTTAGGCGAGATAGGCTTAACGAAATATACTAACTTAGCTTTTATTAAGCAATTGCTAAACCTTTGTATAGTATGTAAAGGAATCATGAGTTGTCTAGAAATATTTCTGAAATTAATCCTGTTATCTACATTGGAAATTAAATACAGTGTAAGTAATTTAATTTTACTCTCATCTTTAATCTTGCATGCCTGTATAACATCTTTAGCTATAATATCTTCAAATAATGATTCCAATGTTTTTTCTTTAATCTCACTTACAACTACGGAAGGGAAACCTCCGTACATTAAAAACTCTTTTAATTCCCTTTTTATTTCGCTTTCTTTCGCAACTAATTCAATTAATCTGCTATTCTTTCCTCCAACTTCAATCTTCTTAAATTTCATGAACTCGGTAAAGGATAATGGATAAACGTTGATAACTATATGTCTACCAGCTAATTTATTCTAACTTTATCATTCAAGAGTTCTGAAGTTGAGCCAGAAACTACGACTTTCCCCTCTTTTCTATCAATTAAAGATCTAGCAAAACCCTCCCAATTTTTAACCCTTTGTACTTCGTCCAAAAATATAACGGGATTAGCATTATCTCTTTTAATTTCTTCTTTGTATAAATCGTATAGATAAAATAAATCTTCAGCTTCAGTAATTTGACTAAATCTCGAATCTTCAAAGTTTACGATTAATATATTGAAGGGGTTAGTGCCATTCTAGATTAACCTCTTAGCTACTTGATTAATTATCGTGGACTTTCCTGCTCTCTTAACCCCTAATACGCTTGCGATATTCCATGAATTCAATACCTGAATTATTTCCTCTACGTATCTATCCCTGAAAATACCTGTGAATTGTTCTTTATACCAAAAATTCCAATCTATTAAAGCTTTAAGTAATCCCTCCTTATTCACAACCTTTTAAACATTTTTCATGTTAATAAATTTAACTCATATGATGGGTCAAAAATGAATAATTTTGACCCGTAATGTGGATCAAAATAATAGATCAGACACATTCAAGGAAATGCACTTAATATTCCTTGCTTTTATTGCACATGCTCTAATTAATCTACTCCTAGAGAGGCTAATCAGCATATAATTAAAATTTAATTATTAATTTTTGAATTGAATTAAAATTCAACAGGCTTTCAGAAGAACTCGAAACTTATACACTTACATTTATGCTGGTTATGGAATAATAGTTTGAGAAAGAAACCAATATAGTAGCAACTGGAAAAACATCAGAAGATCTTAGGGAAGCGTTGGAAATTGACTAATAATTATAAGCATTTAGCTGAAATTACAACATATTACAAAAAAGCTATAAAATCTCTTGATGAAGATTTAAAAAAGAGAATATCTGAGAAAATTGAAGAACTTTTGAACGGTAAACTCGTTAGAAAGCCTTTATATAGTTGATATAAAACAATGAACTTTATTCAATGAGCTTTAGCTATTGTCTTTTAGATTGTTTTAGTAAACATATAATAGTAAATTGATGAGTTTCTATGTTATAATGGCAAAAATAAAAACCTTCTAGTATTTTAATGTCTTTAATTATAAAATCTAGATAAAAATCATAAGATTACATGCGATCTCACAATTCTTTCAGCTTCAAATAATTTTGCAAAATTTTAAGAATTTTCTTCTTCACGATCGGCTAACCAACAGTTGTATTCATCTAAATCAAGCTGTGAAAATAAACAAGCTATAAAAAAGACTTGTTCCAACTTATCTTATAGTTTGTATCTAATCTTCCTTTTTCTCTTTATTTTAAACCCTTAATAAGTTTAATACGTTTCAATAATCTTGCTCTTACTTATTCATTTATTCTTCGTTAAATTAAAAGAAAAATAACTTTAGATTAAAGTTTTAAAATTTAGTAGAAAATGTTAAATTTATTAGAAATTAAAATTTTATTTCTATATCTTTACTATTTAATACTTTTATATATTTTAATGATTTATTTTTAAGTTTTTCATCATCTGTTACTAATATTAATTTATTTTTTATAGCTAAGAATAAATAAGATGCATCGTATATTGTTAGTTCTTCCTTTGCTGCAAGTTTAAAAACTTCCTTTTCATAACCACCAATGCTTAATATTTCGAAAAGTTTAAAAACCATAGTTAAAACTTCTATGTATTCCAAAGCTGTTTTTTCATCAATTTTGCCAAATTTATGTTCTTTCCATATTGCATTCATTGTTTCATATAAGGCTAAATTTAATGAGAATCCTTTGATGAAAGCTTTCATTGATCCTTTCTTAATTAGATTAACTATTGCACTTGCATCAAATAGATAAACTTTATCTTCCATCCCTATCTTCTCTTATTATTCTTGCTATTTCTTCATCGCTTATGTGAGCTACTTTAGGAACAAGCCCTTTTACCTTATTCTCAGCTTCTTCTAATATTTTCTTCTTAACTTCTTCCTCTAAAGCTCTACGTATAACAGTTGAAGGCTTTATACCATATTTATCCATAAGCTCTTTTAACTCACGGGGAATTTTGACTGAAATTGTAACATACTTCATAAATATAAAATATTTCTTACTTATATAAAGTTTACCTTATATTAGTTTACTTTAAATAAGATATTTTCTGTTCTTAAAACATTCATGTGTTAAAATAGCTGAAGTCTAAGACAAAAGATCAGGTCTTTTGCTAAACCTGCTTCCTCTTACTCTTGAAAAACTCAAAGGTACCTTTTCAAAGTGTTTTATAATTCACTTCATTGATTTGTAGCTATATCTCTCTTTTAGCTACAGCGAAATCATGTATATTTTGATATATATCTTTAAATTTAAATAATTTAGAGGTGATGTTACTATTATGATTACATTTTCAGCTGAATTCATCGAAAAAATGCATAAGAGGCTAAAGAAATACGAGGAAGCTGATCGTAGCGAAGTGATGGCGAAGATAAGAGTAGTTGTGGACAAACTTGATGACTTAGCATCTGTGGCTAAAGGTCGAAGCCAGAATACTTGGCATACTGATGAGAATGGTCCAAGTCCGCTTGAATACTTTATATCCGCTCTAGGAATGTGTCAGTGTGTACATTACGCCGAATATGCAGCTGTATCAGGGATCAAGCTTGAGTCATTAACAATAGAGATAAAAGGAGACTTCAGAGTTACGAGGCCAAGGAGTTTGAAGAAGATTGATTACACCGTGGTTATTCAGAGCCCAGAGAAGCCTGATGCAATAAAGGAGCTAGCCCAGAAGTCTGCCGCAGACTGTTATGTAACTCAGACATTAAAAAAGGCATGTGAAGTACGAGGGCACCTAATATTGAACGGGATTGACATTGGTGAAATTCCCTAAATACTTACTTGAACAAACGAGGGATAATAGTATTAATAGATTGCTAAAATTTACTAATACTTTACAAATGGAATGAAAGTCTTGCCTTTTGAGAGAAGGAGAGGACTTAAAGAAAGAAAAATCATTACTACTCTTTCTTTTCTTTCATACCCTATCGTAATGTCATTCAAAAAGAAACAGTAAATTTATAAGGGGAAAGGAAGATAGATTTATTAGATGGCCTTTACTAAACATTCACCAATTCCAGCGGAAGTGGAAGAAATTGTGAAAAGAATAATGGAAAAGAAAGAAAACAAACAACCGCTAACATTTGAGGATGTTCGCAACATCAAGAATCATCTTTCATCATTTACCTCAGATCAAATTGCCGTTATTCAAGATATTTTAAAATCTGAAGCTGAAAGAAAAGTTAAAGAGTATAAGTCTAAAACAGGGTTGGAACCTATAATAAACCCATTAGAAGACATTACTGAGGCATCATATAAAGAAGGTTTAAAGCCTTTCTTAGAAGCATGGGTTGAAGCTGAATATTTATTGCGTAACGAGAGTTTATGGAGAGAATTTGATGAAAAAAAGATCGATTATGATACGCTTCTACGGAAGACCATAACTGTTTTCAATGAATTATACTCGCTTATTACCGAGTAAATAATTTGGAGGAAAAGGATTATTTTTATTTGGGACTTAAATTATCAGATAAACTTTACAAATATCTTGAGAAAACAAACTTATTACCTGAATATCCAAATCTACGTTTGCTAGCTGAGGATGTTGTAGAAAGAATAATATCAGAAATAATTGAAAAAGGTGAATTGAAATCTAATAGACAGCTAGAGAAGTTTATACTTGCTCAAGGCCAGGAATACATTAAGAGAATCGCAAGCCGTCTTTTCCTTGAAGGAAGGAAACTTAGAGATGTTATTCAATTAGCTCCAATAAAACTAATTCTTATAATAGGTGCTGGTTTTTCCTTTGAGGCTGGAATGCCATTAACAAGACATCTTTCCTTAATACTAAAACCTATGGGTTTTGATGTTAAAGAATATGAGGATATAAAGGAGGCTTTTAGAAAGATATCCCAAGATAAAGAGAAGGATAAAGAATTCAAGGAAAGGTTCATATTATATTTAAAGGAAGGTTTGCAAAGAGGCGAGATCAAGATCACGGAAGCTCATGAAATAGTTATAAAGAAATTTGGAGATGATAAAATTTTAGAGATTCTTTGTCTAAATTGGGACAATCTTCTGGAAATATGCTATAAGAAACTTACGGGAAATAAGATCCTTAAAATCAATAGGGAAAATGTATCTATTCAAGAAGATACTTTTCTTCATTGTTTATGGAAGTTTCATGGCGATGTAGATGATCCTGATTATGAATGGATATATCCTGGTACTAAAGGAAGAGTTTTTTCTAATTTCAAGAAATATCTTGAATTTTTGATTAAGCAACGAAAATATACTCTTTGTGGACTTGTAGTGGGTTATTCGGAGCTTGATGAAGAAATGGGCAATGTAATTGAAATGATCGAAAAGAGCTTTGTATTGTTCAGAGTTGGAATGGATATGAGGTTATTCAATAAGCATAAGAACTACATTCTCGCTCCAGCTAGATGGATTCTTCCTCAGATATTTTCAGACCAAACTAATGATAATGAAAAGTAAAATAAGAATGTGCTTAATATCCAAAGAAAAAATGCTAAAAAGATTAAAGATACAAAAGTGAGTCTTAATGATTCAGAAAGATATCTTGAAGATCATAATTATTCAAAAGCTTTGTATGTAAAAATGTATTATGCTCAGTTAAGATTCTCTTTGATGAATTAATTACCGCTCCTCATATGCGAGATGTAGCTCCGAATCAATGAGAAAACAATGAATCGCTTTGAAAAGGTAACCCTCGACCTTTTCAAGGCGGGGAGTTAGTAATTAAGATATTCTTATTTATACAAAATTGGTTTTGATTGAAACTAAATTTTCCTTTTAATAATTTCATGAAGTAAAATACTCGCTACCTTAATACATTTTAAATTTATATATCAAACGTTTTATTAATTGATTTGATGCTAAGTAAACTGAGGGATGATATCCTAAGGTTACTAAAGGAGGATGAGGAGTTTAGATACGCCGTTATAGGTTTGTTAGGCTTACATAGGTTAGAGGAAGCAATAACAAAATTAACTGAAGTTATAGTGAAAATGGAGTCTAGATTGGATAGTCTTGAGAATATAATAGCAAGGCAAGAGGAAAGACTGACAAAATTAGAGTATACGGTTAGTAGATTAGCAGAAATACAAGCAATACAGGAAGAAAGATTAACTAAACTAGAGGAGGCGATCAGCAAATTAGTGGATATAACAGCAAAGTTAGAATATAGAATTACCATAGTAGAGGATAAACTGACTAAGGTAGAAAACACATTAACTGGGGTAGAAAATAGACTTACTACAGTAGAAGCTAGTATGGGCACGCTAGGTAGAAGAGTAGGTAAAGATTTGGAGAAAATGATTCTTAAAATATACAAAGAGCAACTGATACAATTAGGCATAAATCCAGAGAAAGCTAAAAGATTTAGATATATAGATAAAGAAGGTAAATATGGTAGAAAGGGTAAAGAGTATGAATTTGATATAGTAATTAGCGATGAGCATACAGATGTATTGGAGGTCAAGACGCGAACAAAAAAAGAGGATGTTGAGTGGTTCCTTGATAATGTTGAGAGCATAAAATCACTATTTGATAAGCCTTTAAGAAGGAAGGTTATAGTAACTGTTCATATAGATGATGATGCGTTAATTAAAGCAAATGAGTTAGGCATCGACGTTATTTATGGCAACATTATAAAAGAATAAACAATTGTTTCACTACTCCGTTAACATTTATTATTAATTCCCTTTATGAAACTTGCATCAATAGTGCTTCCGTGGGTTTCAATTTCTTATGAACAGGATCAGGCATTAAACCTAGCTGTTCCATAGTTACGCTTCCAAGCAGATAAATTCCTTCGTCACCGAAGACAACAGGAGTAGCGCTTGCTTTATAACCTTCAATTTCGATGCCAATTTCGCCTAAAGGCTTCTCAATAACCCTATTATCAGCTAATCTTAACCTAATCAATCTGATGGACTCTATCTCAAGCGACTTGAGAACATTAGCTGGTATAACGGTATATGTTGCACCTGAATCGACTAAAAGCTCTAAATCTATTTTGATTTCTGGCTTTCTTGGATTCCATACAGTTACCTTAACAGTAAAAGCTACCATAGCTACTTATCTTTAAATTTTTTATAAATTTTTATTAATATATTTTTTACAAAATTTTATCCTTTGTGAAATTCATAAAAGTTATAGCATAAGACTATTTGCTTACCAAACGATTCATAGCTATAAATTGATGGTAAAATCCTAAGTTACCTTGAAAAAAATTAGCATGGTAGAAAAGTTAGAATGCTGAATTAACTTAAAATAATAATTAAATTTTTTCATGAAAATTAAATAAAAAATTTAATTTAATTCACATTCTTAATTACTTAAGTTTACATCCTCAGAATTTACAGGAGAACCACAATTTGGACAATAATTAGAATAAAATAATTTATACTTGGTTGAGCAGGCTGAGCCAAAGTTTTCCTTATTTTTATAATAAAAAGTACAATTGCAACAATAACAATCACAACTGCTATTATTAATTCAATAATAATCCACCACATTATATTATCTGATATTAATTCTAAAACGCTTGTTTCAATTAAATTAATATTCCGTTTATACTAATCTCAGTAGTTGCACACCTCTAGTTTCTTCTTGAAGGGATATATTATAAAACATAAGAATTCTTGTAACATTATTCTCTTCCTTGCCTAAATGGTAGATATCTTCGCATAGATGATCTACATGTAAGGGCTACTACTTATGAAAGTAAGTTTTCAAATTTTAAATATAAAGCTCGCTTGCTTTCTTTGCTCTATCTACTTTTTTTAAGAGTATTTCATCATATGTTATTAATGGTGCTTCTAAAATGTTTGAAAGAGAAACATATAATGCATCATAAATTGTGATATCATTTTCAAAGGCTATTTGAATTGCATCATAAATCAATTCTTCGAACCTATGTAATACTAAACCAATTTGCATTGCTGCTTTTATTCCTAATTTAACATCATTTTCACTAAGATGAGAGTATCTTAAAACGTTTGCGAGTTCAATGAAAATTAAATCAGGAACATGAGCTTCTATTTTTTTGTTTGCTATTTCATTTCTTATTCTTTTCATATAATCAGATTCCTTTTCTATTAAAAACCACTTAGCTATAGCACTTGCATCCAAAACTACTTTCATTTTTCTCTAAATTCTCTAATTAAATCCTTAGCTTCCTTTTCTAACTTTGCTTTCTTTGAAATTTCCTCCATCTTTGCAATGGCCCATTCTATTTCTTTTTTTCTTACTTCTTCTTCTAAAGCTTTTCTTAAAGTTTCACTTATATTTAGACCGTATTCTTTAGCTTTTTCAACGATCTCCTTCTTAACTTTGGTAGACACAGTAACGTAGCTCATATATTTATTACCTTATATGTAGTATATTAAATTACACCCATATAATAAGTTATGAATACTAATTGCAAGATTACTTAATATTTCAAATTTCAAAATTTATTTATCAAACCGTTTATGTTAATTAGATTCTCTTTCGAATGATTCGTCAATAGCTAGCATAAATGTAAGTGTATATATATATATTATAAAAAATTTAATTAATTATGTACCTTACTTAATTACTTAAGCTTTCTACCACATCTACCACAAAAAACATCCTCAGGATTTACAGGAGAACCACAGCTTGGACAATAATTAGGAGCTAAAGGAGTTACACTTGGCGGAGTAGGTGGAGCCAAAGCTTTCCTTCTTCTCATTACAATATAAAGTGTAACTATAACAACTGTTACTACTACTGCTATTATTACTCCAATAATAATCCACCACATTATATTATCTGATATTAATCCTGGTACACTTGTTTCAATAAAATTTAATTTCACAGTCTCTTTAATCTGTCCTTCAAACCTGGCTTGAGCAATAAACACCATACTAATTTCATAAGTTGCACTGATTAAAACGCCCTTGTTATATTTATATGACATCGAGTCATATTGTCCAGATGAATAAGTCGTAGAGGTATGGAATGTGCCAGAATAAGAAGGATCAACAAAAAGTTTAGGTTCAGCAGATGGCTTTTCATTAATTTTATAAGATAGCTCTTCGATATCACCTTCTTTTGGAGGAGAAACAATTTGTGACGGACATTCACCGCTGATCTTAACATTTCTAAAACTTCCTTTAGCATAAACATATGGCAAATCTATTTTTGTGATTTCTACCCTCATATTTGCTTCCCAGCTACATGATATACTAGTAGCAGTAGGAGTATCAGTAATAGTACCAGTAATGGCACCTGTAACAGTTACCTCTAATTTATATACAAAATAGTCTCCAACCTTATATACTGGCTGGGCTGCTTCTACAGAAACATTTGTTAAACTTAGGAATAATAGCAAAATTGATAAAAAAACTAGTGGAAGTTTTGTAAATTTTGCTAAATTATTTCTCATAGTATAAATATAATTTTATTATAAATAAATTTTATTAATTAACTTTCATTTCTTCATTGTTTTAATAAGAACTATCTTTTTGATCGAATACGAAATGATTTGCTAAAACTAATATCAACACGTTTATAAAAATTTTGAAAATTGTTCTTACTTTTTTATCTGGAAACCCCAGCAAGCCTAAGGTATCTCTATAAAATTGTTCTTTTATCTTTCGTTTAATTATTTGATGAGATGGTGATGAATTTGGGAAAGAATTAGTACTATTTAATTACCAATAGAGTACTTTAAAGTACTATTCTTATATTTATTGGTTCAATATTGGTACCGTAATGGTACTAAAGAATATAGTTTTGATGTACAAAAAAATTTAAATACTTATTAGTACTAATTTCTTATAGCGGTGGTACTATGAAACAAGTTAAGTTCTATATTGATGAAGAGCGTTATGAGAAGTTAAAGAGGCTTGCAGATGAACAAGGACTTTCTGTACCATCCTACGTTAAGAATTTAGTACTAAGAGTTTTAGGTGATTTTGAAGGAGGAGTTGAGGATAAAATTAAGTATTTGATCCAGAGAAAGGAACAATTAGAAAAAGAAGTTGGACGAATAGGAGTGGAGTTGGCTTTACTTAACAGAAGAGTTGAAAAGCTTGAGCAAGAATTATACAGAAAATCTTAGGGACTTCTAAAAGAGTATAGTGATGGCCCGCCGACGGCCATCATAAACAATGTTTTAAAGAGCCAGCATATATCCTGTAACTCCGATAGATCAAGCTTTTTATCGGCTAAATCTAGCTTGATCCTGTAAGCCTCCATATCCAATGCTTCAAAGATTAGGGGAACTGGCAACTTATCAACGAGGAATGCCTCAATTTTGATCTCTTTTCCTGAAATCTCGACGAGGATAAATCACTGCAATCTTTGCTCAAGAGCATCCAATAAAGGCTTTGTTTAATGATGGTTATTACTTATTTCATTGATTTTATTTCATAACCTATCGTCCGAAACAGACTTTTCAACTATAACGTGCCTATAAATCCTATCTTGATTCCATCAATGCTTGATTCCCATGCTTTTCATTACGAGTTTAAGACTTCTTTTAATAATGGGTTGATTTGAATTCATTTAATGGTTTTTTAATAAACAGAATTTATATGCCTTTTTTCATTATTTAATTTATAATGTCTGAAGGCTTAAAATTGGTTGAGAAGGATATTAAAGAAATTCTAGATTTAGTTAAACATTTAAACGAAGAAGAAAAGAAAGCACTTGAAGAATTCAAGAAATTGATACCATATTATTATTTAGGCTACTCACCCGTAATTTATAAATTAAAGATTAATGTCTAGTATTTATTTCAATAGATTTAATCTCTGAAAGAAATCTGTGAGAAGCAACAACGGCTTTTAAAAATATAGAAGTTAAAAATTTATAAAAATTAAATCATGAAATAATTAAATAAACTTTATGATTTGAAAATATGTTTACATTTTTTAAATCTATGATTTTTCGTTTACAAAGTCATGGTGGCAGTCTTCATTTCCATGACCCTCGTGTATATAATTTGGATTACGCTTCAGAATTTCTTTAACTTCGTTCTTGAAACTGGCTTATCGCTTATATTAATTACATTATAACAAGAATATTACAAAGCTCTAACTCTTTACCATTCAAAGATATAAGAAGTAGCTTCACAAATCTTGAAAAAATAAACTTTCAAACCATACTTAATATCTTCTCTCGAAAAGCTTTGTTCTCTTTGAAAAGTTTAACACTTTCTTCTAGAAATTTATCAACAAACTACTTCTCATCATTGTTTAGCTTTTTGTAGTTATCTAACATGTTAATGAATTCTATTATATGTATAAGATTTGAAGCCTAAATAAATTCGTTCATTCGGCTTCCTTTCAGCTTCTATTTTTAATGCCTTTATTATGATATCAATTTTGTTCGCTTTTAGTTCGTCTTTCATACATTAATAATAAAACATTTGATATATAAATTAAGATGGCAAGTTTAGTTTCATTAAATTAATTTTTTCATAAAATTCCAAAAGCTAAAAATTTTTCAAAATAGACATCTCAAATAATCTTGAATAAAATTAAAAATTGTAAGTTTTTATAGCTTATTTATTAATATTATTATGAGCATTGTGGAGACAGAAAGACTAGTAAAGTTGGAAGGAAAAGTTGAAGAAATGTCTAAAAGAATGGACGATTTTAAAAGTGATATTAACTCATTGCGAAACGAAGTGATAGCTACAAGGAATGAGCTCAGTAGCAGGATAGACACTTTAGATAATAGAATAGACTCAACAAATAATAGAATAGATTCAACAAACCAAAGAATAGACTCTTTAAGAGAGGAAATGAAAAATGAAATTATTTCTTTGAGAAATGAAATGAGGAGTGAAATTAACAGCCTAAGAAGTGAAATAATCAGTTTAAGGAGTGAAATAAACAATAGAATAAACGAGCTTGATAGAAAACTTGATAATCGATTCCTTTGGCTCTTAGGAGTGCAAATATCAACATTGGTTGCTATAATTTTGACAATATTACTTAAATAATTTTAAATTTTTTAAAATAGTTGCATCAACAATTATTCAGCTGATCTAAATTATTCACGCAACCTCTGAACCGTATGTGTAGCATCAAAGCCTGGTAAAGCCTTTGGTCCCACTTTCGACTTGATCATTATTTTAACCAAATAATCGATTAATTTGGATTCACTAACGTTATTTTCTCCTAACCACTTAACTGATAAAACAATTTTATACTTTTCATATGGAAAATAATCAATGAGTTTTAACCATAGTTCCAAAGCTTCCTTAGCTGGAAGGTTTACTGTAATTCTAGCTACTTTTCCGTAGAACTCATCTTCATATACTTCTATGCTATAAGCACAGCCTGAAAACATAGCCATCAAGCTAGAGATGTAGTTTTGAAGAATCGACGGAAATTCCATGATCTCATCCTCGCTATTATTTTCTTTTTATATTTATATATTTTTACCTTTCTCTTTTGATATGGTAATGTTCAAAATCAAATTTTTTAACCTAAAAGCTTATATAAAAAATTAAATTTATTTAATTTAATTTTTCAAAATTATTGTTTAATGAATAAATAACCAGAAAATCCAAGAAGACCAACTTGTAATAAGTAAATATTTTTATACTTAGAATGCTTATTAAAATAAGTTTTCATTATATAAACTTAAATAATTAATTAACAATATAGTATAAGATGAACATAGAATTGGATAAGGGTCGAGTTGTTAAAGCGTTTATACCAGCTATTGATATGCTTGATATGTATAGCAAGATTCTTAGAGAAATGGCCAGTGTTGAAAAAACGGAAGGAAAGAGGATTGATGAATTATTAAAAGAAGTAATTAGTTATGACTCATTAATTATGTTATCCAAGAAAATGCCTCCTGAGTTATATACTCAATTCATCACGGCTCTCTTAAGATTATCAACAATATCAATTAAAGCACCAAATCCTTTAATTCTTCCATCTGAGGAGAAGGAAAAGTTGGCGTCTGAAATTGATGAAATAGTGTCAATTTTAAAGAAAGTATTTAGTCAGTTGAAAGAAATATGAGCATAATGAGCAGCATCTTTGACTATATAACAGGAAATATAGAGTTTTTAAAAGAAATAACTAGCGAATTGAACATAAGTTCTGCTACTATGACTACTCTACAATCTTATTTCAAAGCTATGAATGATTTCTTAGAAAAAATATTTGGATCTGAAGAAACTAAGAGAGTTCTTGAGGATATGGTAGCTCGTATTGAGGCTGAGAAATTGCTCAAGAAAATTGAGGAGCATTTAAAAGATATTCCAGAACTTCCTCCAGGTACTGTAGTAAAGTGGATCAGAAGTGACAGGGAAAGTCATTGATTCATCAGTTTTAACAAAGTATTTATTGAAAGAGAAAGATTGGGAAAAGATACATGAGATACTACTCGAAAGACCATACACGTTAGACCTAGCTATGAAAGAGGTTGCTAATGCTATATGGAAAAGAGTATTTTTTCTAAAAGACATTGATATCAAAAGAGCATTTATTATCCTTAATGATCTTTTTGATATGAAGATGAAGCTACTTCGTGTAGAACCTCAAGACAATTATTTAAAATTAGCTTTTGAAATAGCTATAAATACGGGAACAGCACTTTATGACTCGCTATTTATTGCGCAGGCTTTTTCAAAAAATGCTATTTTAATAACAGCAGATAAAAAGCAATATAAAACAACTTCTGAGTTAGGTTTAGCTTCTATTTTAATTTAAAAAATAGAGGAACAGTTAAACTAGATCAGTTTTTTAAAATTTATACGAAAAAGAGAAACTTTACAGATGTGTCGAATACTAGTATCTTTTTTTATTTTATTTTATATATCACCTTTGACTTCAAAAGGCTTTATTCCTTGCTTTATAGCTTCATCTAGCATCTCAAAATAAGAAAGTCCTGCAAGCTTCGCAGCCAGTCCTAGTGATATCTTTTTTTCTTTTAACATCTTCAATGCTATTTCTTTCCTTCTTTGCAGAATGCTATCCTCAACTTTTCTTTTCTTAATTGCAAACATCCCTAAAATTCTTAATATTATTTTCTTAAAATTGCTTTCCTTGGATGAGGTTACATAAATATAAAGGAGCAACTCATCTTGATCAAGGCTTTCAAGAAAATCTACATTAGCTTTAATTATTTCTTTTTCCTTAAAGTTTTCCCAAAGTTGTCTAGCTATCTCATAACCTTTTTCGGTTAGACTTAAATCTTTAATTAAACCAGATTCTTCAAGTTTGCTTATATATTTTCCCAGTGTTTCGCTGTATGGTCCATAGCTAGAAGACTTAAAATTTAATCGTTTTAATTCTTTAAAAACCTCGGCTAACTTAAACATTTCCTTCTGGAACCATAGCTTTCCTTTACATTTTCCTTCATGAGCATAAAGTAGCATAAGTATATATTTTTCAACAATTGAAAGTTCAATATTACTTATTTTCATCATATATTTATAACAATAAATAATCATAAATTAATTATTTAATTTTACTTCAATTAAAAACTAAATTACAGTATAGATGATCAATTAGAGGGTAGGTTAGAAATAATAATCAAATATGTCAAAAAGGTCCTAACTTTACTATCTCACTAAAATAGCTTCTTTTCCTGTTTTAAATCCAATTAAATTATTATTCTATATGTTCTTTGATAGATTATACATATTTAGGATTCAAATTTTCCTCCTATTGTTATTTCATAAAAAAGAATATAGAAAATTCTTCTTTATAATATTTGTTTAAAAGAAGCATATTTTATGAATATTTTATTTAGAAAAACTTATATAACTATATTTCATTTATTATTTAGATAAATATATGGATCTAAAAAATCTCTTTATGGAGTTCGAAGTAAGCTTTTATGTTTTTTCCGAAACACAGTGTTACTTTATCTGAAGAACACTCAAATAAGAGAGCTTATAAGTTACATTTATAAATGGTATTCAATAATGATTACTATTGTCTTGAAATACCAAATTATTAGCAATTGTAAAAAAATACCACACCACTTGCTTTTAGTCTCCTTAGGAAATATCTTCTTACATATATAATACAATTTTATAAAATAATGGATATTCCTTAAGTTATATATAATTTTTATAATATATTATAGTTAAATGCCTCAACAAGCATCATTTCCTAAAAAAGTTATAAAAAGAGAATTAGCAGAGAAGGTACCTATGAAAATTTTAAAGCAAAAATGCAAAGAGTTTAAAAGAATCGAGAGAGGAGCTGATTTTTACGATATGGCAATGCAGATCGTAGATAAATTTCCATTGCAAGCCTGCATCATAATACTTGCAACGTGGAATATAAGAAGATTTAGGTTTGTAGTAAAGAATTGCCAAAGTTTAATCGAATTAAAGAATGCAATCGATAAATGTAAGCCGCTCTTTGAAAAAATAAAGTATGAAAACTTTCAAAACGTAAATTTTGATTCAATTAAAGATACTGTTGCAGAAATATATTCAACTATTTCTAAAATTAAGGCAGTTGAGTATACTGGAGCCTCGAAAATAATGCATCTATTTAACCCGAATTTGTTCGTAATGTGGGATAGCTATATCAGGAATTACTATCGTTTCAAAGGTGATGCTCAAAGTTATATAAATTTTCTAAAACTTATGCAGAAGAAGTTTGGAGCCATTAAATGGAATGAAACAGGTAAGACTCTAGCTAAGGCTATCGATGAATATAACTATATAACTATTACTTTTTCTCGATTGGAAAAGCAAAGGAAAAAAAGGCATAGTAAAGGAAAAGGTTTAAAATAGAAATTTTAATAAGTATTCTTTCAATTTAATAAGTGATTTGATATACCTTAGGAAAATGGAAGTTTAATTATTTATTATAATACATAGTTTACTTTATGGAAAGATTAAGGAGTGTGAAAATATTCGGTCATGATTCTCTTGGGTAGCATTATTCGTAAAGAACTTATGAGTAAGCTTATCTTCGAGGTTATTGTAAAGAAAGGTATTAGGGAAGATTTCTTAGTAATAGTAGAGATAATGATAAAACTCTAGTTTCTTGCTTACATTACTTTAAATCTAGTATGACTTTACTTTTTAATGACTTCTACAGAATTCTTAACAATATCAACCAAAAATTCTACTTCCTCTTTAATAAGTTTAATTTTCTTAATATCGCTACATATTCCATTTCTGTTTTTAATCATATCTATTTCATAATCAGGATATCTTCCGATAGTTTCATATAATGCTACACATGGATATACTTTGGATAGAAATTCAGATAAGTAAATAGAAAAGGAAAAATAGGACGTAATCTCAATAAGTTTTTTTAAATTTCCTTTATCATAAGACTCAATATGCTTTCTTATATCATTTTCGCTCATAATGCCAATAGCATCGATGAGCTCGGCGATAAATGAATCTAAATTAGATTTTTTAACATGTTCGTATAGTTGTTCTTTTTCTATATGCTTTTTAATTGTAGGTTCGAGCCCTAGATATTTTTCTTTGATGGGTTTCAAATGCTCCAGTGCATTTTCGTCTATACATGGAGGTAATAGCCTATTGTCCTTTTTCTTCTTATACATACTTTCGATATTTTTACTTTCAGATTCAGATAACCGCATCATGAATTGTTTTACCCTTCGGCAAAAAGCATAAATCTATCTTTTGAATTAGAGGCTGGCCTTTTTTAATTTCTCCTAAAGGTTGCGGTAATGTGCAATCCTTATCAACTAGTTCAAATCCTTTGGATTCAAAGAATTCTATAAGCCTTATGGATAGATCTGTTTCAGTAAGGGAAAATGAAGGAGTAAATATTCTTTCCCACTTTTTAGGTTCTTTAAAGCTATGAAATTCTTCATTTAAGCATAATAAACCAGCTCCATATTCGTCAAGAACGTGCTCATAGGAGCTAAGCACATGATCAGAGATCTCGCAAGGAATAACAAATCTGAAATAATCCAGCATTTGACTTTCTTTTGCACTTTCAAACTGTTGCCAAGCATGTCCGCTACTGAATGCATTGAAATTATCCTCGACTTCAAATCCGAAAAAGTTGTCTTTTACAGCTACAATGTCGATATTTGTTCCTTTTAATTGCACGTCAAAATGGACTTTATAACCATTTCTTTTTAAATACCTGTAGAGTGAAAGTCTCAAAATTTCATGTGATTTCTTCATAATAATTAATTTTATATAGTTTTATACTTAATATATCTTAAATGTTAGTTTACCTTAATTATAATATAGGTATAACGAAGCAAAGTAATAACTGGAAGCATGGTCAATTTGATATCAATACGTATAATTGGTTGAAATATAGGATAAAATATTGGGAAATATTTACTTTTATCAATGATTAATTGAGGTTGACTCGATGTCATTATACACCGCTAAAGTTTATGAGTTTTTAGAGGGTCTTCGTGGAGGAAATTATCACTTCATTATAGAGGGAAATAAGCTTGTTCATATATCGCGTTATGGAGCGATTAGTAAAAAAGTTAATAATATAGCTTATTATGATGTTGACCTTAGCAAACTAAAAGGCAAGACTGTGGTTGAAGTTATGTCTTCGAATAATGGATTATTTGACATGGTTTGGATATATCCTGCTGAGGATCTTGCTGTGGATTGGTATGCAAGAAGAAGACAAGAATTGTCAATTACCATTATAAATAATTATGAACTTGTTCATCTTGGTGGAAAGGAGAGATTATTTTTAGATGAGTGGAATAAGTACTACAAGATTATGCTAAATTATATTAGAAAAAAAGTAATTGAGAAAGGTGGAAGAATTATATCCACAAATTTAGTTAATATTCATATAAAAAATGATCTCAAATATCCAGCATCTTTTTTAATACCCTATAGCCAGAACGCTAGATTTAGGGATTTAAGTGTACTTACTAAGCAAATTCACCAGATATGGATCATCATAAGGATTTTAATAGAATTCTTGTCACTTAATTTTGACCTGTATTTTGAACAAAGTCCTTACAGCCCAATAACATTAATAGGTAGCTATTCACTATGGTATGAATTTGATTTGAATCCTCATACGATGTGTAGAGGTATTCTTTGGTATACATCCGATGTCTCACCACAATTAAAACGTATTCTTAATAAAGCTATGGAACTCAAAAATAAAGGTCTTACTGAACGTCTTGCTTTAAGACCTGACATAGTATTTACGTATGCCAAAGATTGTAATGAGTTCATGCAGAATCCTGCTATTAAGCTGATCATTGAATGTAAGAATACTGATTATACATATTGGGAAAAAGATATTAATAGGCAAATTAAGCCTTATGTAGAAATATTTGAACCAGAATACATGTTAATAGCATCGCTAAAACCTGTTCCACCATATATTAAGAGAGATCTGCAACGTTATAGTATACATGTAATAGATAATGTTTATCCTGGAGGTTTGGGAGAACAAGAACTAATAGCCTATGTTAAATCTGCGTTAGGATATTTATAGTCTATTTTAGTTTGACCAAACTTCATCTCAAAACTTTAAATTTTATTAAAATATTAATCACTAGGGTAAATGACAAATATAATTATTCATGAACGTTGGTAAGGCCAAAGAGGAGGCAATTATTATTATATTAAGGAGGGAAATATCCTTAGAAGAATTGAGAAGTATGCTATTTCTAAAAGGGAAGCGTATAAGAGTAGCCGTGGAATTATAGTTGAATATGTTGTACCAGTAGATAGACTTCATGACAAGATAATCTATGAATTTAGTTTCAGTAAGCAGGGATATTTCTCCCTTCAAAAATGCACAGTTAAGGCTTTTTTAAATCCCAATATCCAGACTCTCCATGGATTCCTAATTTTGCTCTTACTCAATCAATTGATGTTAATGAATTAGAGGGCCTAATGTTTGAGGCTGAGGATCCTATGTTGTTAAAGATTTTAAGGGATATTAGAGAGAATTATACCTTGATGATTAATGAAATTAAAAAATACAGCGAATTGATGGGCTTTGATATTGCTTTTGGAGGCCACGCGGAATTGACTCGTACATTCTTTGATAACATCTACGAAGGTTTAATTAGATGTATGATTCTTCAAAATGATAAAGCTCGTCTTAAAGCATTAGAAAAACCATTGGCATGGATTTATCAGCTATGGATAACAATGCTTGCATGCAAATCTCTTGGAATTAACAATTTTTTAAAGGAAGAATATTTGTCCAAACCCATATGGTGGATAGAACAAGGAAAGACAAGACCAGTATTCATTGCAAGGGCTGGAATTAATTACTATACCTTTTTCTTTGAACCCCAGTTTCATGAAGGAACTCATTTAGTAGGAATTTTTACAGTAAGAAGAGTACATGTGAGACCAGACATAATCGTAACAAAAGGTCATTATGACTCTATAAATTCTGCAAAAGTGGATTTATTAATTGAATGTAAGACTTTGCCTACTGAAATGTGGGAAGAAGATATCATATCACAAATGGATGATTATATTGCACTCTATAAACCTCAAACAATAATGCTGGTCTCTTTATATAAAGTGGAATATTCTTTGAAAAATAAGTTAATACAAAGAGGGATAATATGTATTGATGAGGTAACACCTGGAAGTGTGAATGTAGAGACATTTAAGAGATATATTCAAAGGACACTGGTTTAGAATGGTGGTTTCATTTAGCTTTTAATACATTTAAAACTATAAAAAAGTAATAAAAGATCAGTTTTGTGAATGGGTTTTTAGTTCAAAAAGCTACAAAGAAAAATTGAGATTTTTTTAAAGGTTTAAAAGATAAAATAACCGATAAAACAAAACATTTATCCGAACAAGTCTATTCTATAGTAAAATACTCTTTAAGTATTTGTTCAAGTTCATAATATATTTCTTTGTATTTTAAGCGTAGATTAAAAGGAATAAGTAATTTTTTATTCTTTTTGTCTAAGAAGAACCAAGCAAATCCTTTATTTGCTTCATATTTCTCCAAATATTGGAAAAATGTTCCTGCTGGAATTCCTTGAACAACCATAGCTCTAATTTCTGTTTCTTTAGCTTCTTTTAAATAAATATCTTTTTTCTTAGGCCATGGTAAGAAACATATGAGAATAGATTTTTCTGCACGGTGAGTAAAGGTACAGCATTCACGTCCGCATAAAGAAGCGTATCCTTTTTTCTCGAAAATACTTTTGAACAGACCCATTAGCTCTTTTATAGCTTCTTTATACAAAGCACCCATAGCCTCCTTTACGTAGTCGTATACCAATGGATTTATACGACCATCACTTATTATACCTTCGATTGTGGCCCCTTCGATCATTACTCGATACGGAGCGTCGAAGAAGTGCATTGCGAATTCTAGATCTGAACTATATATAGATGAAAGAGCCCATTCTATCACAGCTAATTTTGGTAAATCTCCTTTTCTGTAAAGTTCTTCAAGTGTAGACCTAATTTCTTGTTTATCAGGAATTCTAACGTAATTTGAGACTTCAGAGGCTAATTTTTCAATGTAAGGTTCTGCAAATGGATATATGGTTAAGTAATAGTATACATCAGTCCGGGACCCACAGTCAGATTGGTAACCTAATAGATACTTATAAAAAAGAGGCCTGACCTGCTGCATTTTAGAATCTGGAAATGATGAAGCTACTTTAATTAGTTCATTGAGAATCGATAAATAAACTTCATATTTGTTTCTTCCCATTCCTGATACTGGATAATTTCTATTCTTAATTACATCAATTACGGCGCACGCTACTGAAAGTATTTTCTTGTCTTCTTCAGTCATTTGATTTAAACGTTTCTCAATTTCCTTAAGAATTTCCTTTGAATATCTTTCTAAAATATATCTCTTTAAATATTCGCCTAACTCTACTTCTATATTCCTAATTTTTGCATATTTATTAATATTCTTAAATGCTTCTCTGATTTGAAATTCTATGTTACCTACAGTGATATTATCAAAAGCTGGTTCAAGAGTATCTCTAACATTTTTAAAATCGTATCCAAGAATAGAGTTAGAGTCAAGGAAAACATAGAGGCCTATTATATGAGCAATTCCTTTCTTGGCCATATTATCTATTCTTGACTTTATAACATCAATATTATCAACATATGTGGACATCAAAATAAAAAAATATTTTAACTATTTAAACTTTTATCATTTCCTTTTAAGTTGTTTAGCTTTATTAGAAGGAATAAGTATTCAATATTGATGGGAAACGAATTTCTTAAGATTTACTCCAATTTAGCAAACTATCACATAACCAGCAATGTTAAGTTTCTAAGTGAGTCTGAAACAGAACTTTTAAAAGAAGTAGAGCGGTTCTGCGAACTTTGGTCTGTAGCAAAAAGCTTAGCCTTAAAAGCCTTCAGAAGCGGCAAGGAAGAATCCATAATGCGCTTAGTAATAGACCTTATTTGGTTTCCTTCGCTGTTCTCGCTGCCAATGAACATCCTTGTGAGCGCATCGGATAGCGTAATCCGAACGATTAGATTCGTTTTAGAAGGTTTAGAGCTTGGTCTCGTTCTTGACTGTACCGATGAATTCAAAAATCTCAGCTTGGAAGAGAAGTTGGAGATAGCTAAGGAGTTTAACAGCAAAGGTTTTCTTCGTTTAACAAAGTACAAAGACAAATCTGAGTATGATAAGGAATCTGATGATAAAGAACCTCTTCGCTTGGTGGATTTGCTTGATAAACTATTGGAAGAAAATACTTTACGTGAGTTAAAGAGATTTTATGGAATGATTTCAGAGAAATGGATTCATGCATCAACTTATTTAACTAACTTGATGACCGATACTTCAATAAAGGAATGGCCTCCGCCAAGAGACCTTTATTTTCCTCCTCTAGAAGAAAGAAAAAATGAAGCTGATGAATTGGCAGAGATCTTAAGAGAATTTAACAAATATGCGGATATTCTCATAAAAGAATGGGGAAAAAGATATGTAGAATAAAGTAAAGTAGCTTTTCAATGGCGGCGAAATCATTTAAATTTGGCAACTCTTTTCATATGATTAACGACGCTTTATTTAAATCTTTAAATGGTTTTATTGTGTAATATAAATATGGCTGTATGTCCTAATTGTAAAACAAACGTAACAAAGCAAAGTAAAAACTGGAAATATGGTCGATTTACCGTAAATGCTTATGAATGCCCAAAATGCAATATGAGGTTCTGGGAATACTATAGAAACGGAAAACATAGTTTTACTTTAAAATTTGAGAAAGGTAAAGGATTTGTAAAGGCATAATTTATATTATAAAATTAAATTTTTCCGTTTAACATATTCTCTTAAAGCTTTTTAATAATAATAAAATTCTTTTTGAGATATATTAATCTTTGATTATATGTTCATTTAATTTAACGATAAAAACTTTCTTCTCTTCATTTTAAACTCCTCTATAGAGCTGCTACTGTGTAAATAAAACAAAAATACTTAATAAACCTATTAGGACTTAGCTTCTAATCATAACTTAATAAAGATATTCCGCACACCTTTATTGTAACACTATATATAATGTAAGTCTATGTGCCTTTAGTTATCAAGTTAATTAGCATCTAGACCAGCTGTCATAATTATAATTAACTAGAGAAAAGTTTTTTGAGTACTTCATATATTGGGAAAGCTTCATTAGATCTTATCCAAGCTTCTTCTACAAAGAATTGTACTGCTATTTTAGCTGCCTTAGAATCTATTGGTATCACATCGGAGCTTGTATTAAAGTAATTAATTAAAGACATTGCTGAAGCTAATTGTAAAGCTCTTCTTTCAAGTCTCATTGAAAATGGTACTATTTTTGTCTCTAAATGTTCAAGTATAAGGTCTGAAGCCCTCTCCAACATTTTAAACATTTCATCTGTAAGCATAACTTTCTTTTCTACGAATGTACCGACGACCTTTGGGTTTCTTGTTTGAATGGCATAGATTAATGTCAAATGATCTCTAAGTTTAGGTGCCACTTTTATCATCTTACTCTGAAGTATTCCCTGCATTAATTTTCTCTGACTTTTAGCAAGCTCATCATATTTCTCCTTCGTCAACCTATGGAGTCTACACAGCATTCTATCCTCTATAGCATTAAAGTTTGGATCTCTAACCGTCACCTCATATCCTTTCTCTTTAACTTCAGTATTATAATTAACTGAGAAAAATGATGTAAATTTATAGGGGCCTACGGTATAAGTCTTAGTTTCGTATCGAATAGTTCCTCTCTCCATAGCTAACTTTAATGGTTCAACCATACCTTTATATTTAAACCAGTCATTAAACTCGGTTACAATAAAATTGAATCTTCTTTCTTGGTAAGCTTCTCCTATAGCAATGAACTTCGCAGGTGTCATGCCACCGCAATACCTATTTAACCCCGGCAATCCATGAGCCGGTACACCTAAGCTTTCATTACCTAAAATCATATCCTTGGATGCAAATGTCTTTCCGGTTCCTGGTCCTCCAAAGAGAGCTACGTTAAAACCTACACTTCCAGCTTTATTACCTTCACTCGTAATTATGTCTACGTCACATAGAGAGTATTGCTGAGTTATTGTAAGCAAAGGGTCAAAAAATATTACAGGACCGAACAGATCTTGTAAATAATCTATTAAAGCTTGGGGTGAGAAATTTTTACCGAATCTTATAGTTTCTTCAAGCCTATCTTTAATCAAGCTTAAGAGATAGTTTTTAAACTCCTCTTCCATTTTTAATACTGTGAGAAATTCTAGCTCGGCATCCCTTGTACTTAGGCGAGGGATAGGAGTTAATTCAAACTCTGATAGAACCTCTATGACTGCAGGCTTTATCTCCTCAGGCATAGTCCACATAGGGTATTGCCTAGAGCCTGCTTCCCAAACCAGATCCCATTTATCTCTCAATTCAGCTATTAGATGGGACGGATAGATTCTATCTCCATAGATCTCGCTGGCTTTGGCAACTATAAACTCAAAGTGTGTCTCAGTAACGTCTACAAGAGCCTTTAATAGGGCGTAGCCTTTCTTACCGTGGATAGTAAGCACTTCTTTTACAACTTTCTTTACTTCATCCCAAGACCCTCTGCATTCAAAAATGCCACCTCTCCTTACAGTATAGTACTTACCTCTAAACGAGTAATAATCTTTAAACGGAGAGATATGAATCATCTTTTCAAGCTGAGAATCCGAAACTACTTTTGCAATGTTATCAATCCTCACAGGCCTATTTGCCTTAAGGCTTCCAATAATATGTATGAGTTCAATGTTAGTAGAAGCATCTGCAAATCTAAAAATCTCTCTGTAAACTTTCTCCCTAACTTCATTTGGCCAATTCCATTCTAAGTGCGGTAGAAATCTCTTAAGAAGCAAAATTCTCTCTCTTATTTTATCCTCAGGAATAATTGTATGAGACATTTTTAGTTTAAAGCAAGTAGATCAGAAACAAGTCTATTAATTTCTTCAATCTCTTTTTTAATAGCCTCTCTGACCTCTACTCTTTTATATGCGATACTCTTTTTAGTAAATCTAATCTTTGAAACTTTTTCGTAACATATCTTGCTGAGCTCTGCTAACCTTTTGTGAACAGTACTGTTAGAATCAAATCTTGGTATAGGAAACATTAAAGGTCTTCTATGGATTGCTCTCTCTCCGAACAATCCCTTTGGTTGCAAAGGTTTTATAGCTTCATTGATTATATCTGAGTTAAGAATCGCACAAAGATAGTATGCTTCTAGCTCATCTCCAGTTTCGTAGAATATAGTTGTTTTTTCGGCCACAAATCCTTGAGGTAAAATGATGTTATTATCTATGTAAAAAGGTAGCAAATTTTGTCTATCAACAACGGCTGAAACAATATTAGATCCAATCGCATTATAAATGACAACATACCTTTTGCTAGGATTCTGAGAGCTTAGTAATCCCATGTAGTCTACATATGATATTAACCTTGGATACTCTAATAACATACGTTCTGTAGCTTTTTCTTCCCACATTTTTTGTGCTTTTTCAAGCCATTCAGCAATGAGTATATAACCTTCTCTTCTCAATTCGTTAACATCCATCAATTTATATCCTGCTGTAGTTTGCTTAATCGGTAAGACGATTGGCTTAAAAGAGCATCTAAATGGAAGAAGATCATCGCCTAACACGGTTGCATATATAAATTCTTTTTCGACATTGCCTTCGATATAGACATTCTTCCAAGGCTCCTTAGCTTTCTTTAGAACCTTTTGTGATGTTTTGCAAAATGGTTTATCTACATTTATACCAAGAATCGGATGACGAATAAACTCAATGAAAAACAGGCTTCTTGGATATATTGATGCGTCTGCTTTAACAAGATCATGGTAAGCACTTTTTCCCTCAGGCAGTCGGGGTGGATGATAATTGTAGTCTTCTGGTTTCAGATGTTGAAAAGCTTTAATAAGTTTTAAGTTTTTTTCTGGCAATTTACCTGAGAATTTTCTCGCTAATACTGGATATGTTGTTTTACCACCTTTAGAAGCTATTAAAACACACGTTGGAACATTGAATAGGGGTGAAACCTTTTCCAAGTCGAGTATTTTACGCAGAGTCATAGCTGGATTTTTGAATTTCTTAAACTCTGTATGATGCAGAGCACCAGTCAAAACACTTCTAGGCATCACAAAGCCTATGATTCCATCATCTTTTAAATAAAGATCGCTACTTCTACAGAAAAATAGTGTAGCCAGTTCAATTTGTGTAAAAAGTTTAACTTGATCGCTTCGCAATAACTCATAAGAGATAAACTGATCTTTAACAAAGTCTTGGTAATCTTTATTTTCTATATATCTTAATGCTATCCATGGAGGGTTGCCTACAATTATATTGAATTTAGATTCGCTTAGTGTTACTGGCATGAAAGCATTGCTGAGCATGTAGATCCATATGGAATCTTTTCCTCTATCTATTAGTAATAATAGTTTATTTAGTGTGGCTTTCAAAATATCGAATTCTTCACCTATAATTATATTCTTTAAAGCTCTTTCGAAAACCATGTGTGTCTCGGCTTTACTTCTCCTTGCTCTGTAGTATTCTACAGAATCTTTTAATGCGGTGATAACCCTATCTAACTTTCTCCTATCTTTAGTTACGTTAACCGGCATGTGTAAATGAACGTCATTAGTCACATAATCATAGGCTATTATATCACCAAACATGGTTCTCGTTATACTTGGTAGTTTTATCGAATCTGCAACATATATAGGTATTAGGATTGGGCCTGTACGAACATTTAGTAACTCACCTAGAGCTATCAAATAGTTTGCTTTAGCTATTGTAGTAGCTAACGGATTTATATCTATTCCTACAATGCTAGTAAGTACATAATTCAAGATTTCACTTAACTTCCAATCTCTTTGTTTTAGCTCCTCTTTCAACATACGAATACCATTACATAAGAAAGTACCAGAGCCACATGCCGGGTCAAGGATTTTCGGAGGTTCCTTATGTTCTTTCCACCACAGATCTAAGACTTCTTTTAATATCAACTCAGTAAGCCACTCATCTGTATAATATTCTCCAATCCTATGCCTCTGACCTCTCCCAACTATTTCTTGATATATTTCCTTGAAGAAATCTTCATCTATTTGTGCTAAATCATATCTTAATAGTTCTTTGGCTATGGAGCTTGTAAGTTCTAATGAATTGCTACGTATTTTTTCTTGAATAATCCATGTAAAGAAGTCTTCCTCGATAAGATTCATTATTCCGTATTTTGTAAAATATTCTCCTTTTAAAGCTTTTAATATTTTATCAGACGATATTGTGGTATCGCTGCTTAACCTGAGATAAACTATGAGTTTTACTAATGTAACTAAGTAGGTCTGATCTATGAAAGCTTTCACCTCAGGCTTACTTCCATAAACTATTTCCATATTCCTAGACCATAGCTCGTATCTCAATTTAACATCCTCCTCATCTTTAATTAAATCCCATAAAGACCCAAGTATATCTACAGCAATAGCATATGTCGGACTTCCAGGTCCAAATCTAAACTTAAGATCGCTAGCAGTGGGTCTGATCTTCGGCTTTGAGAATATATATGAGTCAAGCCATAAAATTGCATCTGCAGTAGGAATCTCTGATAAATTCATCGAGGCAATTTCTTTTACGTCTTCAACTCTACCATTTTTTACTATGGGAATAAATGCCTTATACTTTATTACATCAGTAGCTATACCAATATATCTTTCCTTGGGATTATTCTCTATTAGTGACTGAAAATATTTCTGCAACTTTTTCTTAGCATCGTCCAGCTCCTTATCCAAGTCAACTTTTATCTCAAATACCACATCTGAGTAGAGTAAATCAATCCTTCCTTTTATACCAACAATTTTACTGCCAATCTTCTTCTCAATACCGGGTAACAAATCCTCTAATTCGACGCCAAAAATTTTTCTCAGCATCTCCATCAAAATATATAGTTTACCAGGATGAGTATTCGCTTGTCTAGCTTTTGAAATATACGCATCAAGTGGTATAATCTCAGAAGACATCCAGATACACCTTACTTAATTTATATTTTATAAAATATAAATTTTATTTATAATATTTTCTTAATACTGAATTCATTTATAGTTTCTTTTAACAGTAAGAGTAAGAAACAACAATACCCCTCAACTATTATGCTGAATTATATTATAAGGATATTTTTAGCTTCTTAACTTAGGTTTTTATCCTAATACCAAATCTTTAAGTTTATAAATTTCGCCTTTACGATATTTAATCAAACCTTGACATTTAGGACATTCTTTTACAATATATCTTCTCTTATGATAACTAATCGTATAAAGTTTTCCAACATGTTTAAAATTAAATTCATTATGACAATATGGACATACAACAATCCTACTCATATGAATTATTATATATATTAAAAATTTAAAAGTTTTATGATTATTTATAACATTTTCTAATTAATTTCATCAGTTTTATTAGGCAAAATACTTTAAAATTTGTAAAAAAATGGTTGCTAAGAAATTTATATTCACAACACCTCAGTAAAAATTTAAATCTTAAGAATATTTTTATTATTTGTCATTATTTTTACAACATGCTAGACTTTAAATTTATTTTAGAATATAAGACTCTTAAAGACACTTAAATAGCAAATGAAACGTATGAGATATAATGCTACTAAAACGAGCTTATTTATTCTCCCTTATTCTTTTATTCCAAGCTTAGATTTTACCATCTTAACTAGAATATCACGTAGATCAATACGCAATCCGAATGTCTCCTTAGCCTCCACTCTTACTTCTACTTTATTACCTTCCAAATCGACAGCAAGAATTCCAACTCCTAAACCTGCACCCTGTTTCTCTTCAAAGAGGGAATCTGTCCCTATTTTCTCAGCAATCTCCTTTGGAAGTGCTAAATAGACATAATTTGCAACCATCTTATACACAAAGCATCTTCCAAGCCCATCAAAGAAGAGTGCTGGGTCAGTCTTAGCCTCAACTATTGCTAAACAATCTTTATAACCCTCCTTCTTGTAACCAATTACATCTGGTTCAAGATATTTAACACCAAGGAGAGAACCTGTTGGAAGAAGAATATGTCCCTTTTTACCCGATATTATTGCTTTATATCCTTTCGACTCAAGCCAAACTTTTATTGGTTCATATAAACTTTCTTCATTTATTTTCTTCTTTGCCATGCATAGCACCTATTATAAATTAAGGATTCTCTAATATATATCTTAAAGCTAATTTTCTTGTTTGCTTAGCACTTTCACAAAACAAGCATAAAATTTACCTTTAGATCAATTTTTATCTGAGTTGTTTTTCTCTTAATAATTTTAACTAAATATGAGAATATTATGAAAATCCTTTAAGAATCATCTAAGGCAAGTCATATTTGATTATCTTATCTTTGCCGTAAAAGATAATTTGTTAAAGATGATTTTAATCTTTTACCCTAGGCTTTATCCTAATTACAAATTCCGAAGTCTTACCTTTACTACTTACACCCTTATAATAATTGAATACGCCTCCGCATTTAGGGCATTCCATTCTTTTAACATCATAAAACCTAAATTTCCAAGTCTTGCCAAACTTGAATTCACCTTCATAGCTACAATATGGGCACTTAACCATTAGGTATTATTACGCATAAAACTATTTAAATCTTCATAATTACCTATAATGAAGAATTAACTCCTAAAACACTTCGTTAAGCGTTTTATAAGGCTTTAAAACTTTAGCATTTCTATAGCATTACCTTTTATAGAGTATCGGTGAAGTCTTTGAAGCACCAATCTACTAATTTACGTTTATGCGAAGACCTTAGGCAATTAAATGAATTAAGCTTCTTAAGATGTAATTTATTCCTTAAAACTTCAATGCATAAATAAGCTCCAAATTCTTCTCTATTCAAATTATGCTATTGACTTCCTGTTCTTAAAGTTTTGCAATGAAGTTTTTAAAGAAAAGTGAATGCTTAAATATTTTCTTAAATATATTCTTTTGAGGATGGAAAGCGAGCTTAAGGAAAAATTCCTTGAATTATTAGATAAGGATAAAGAATTTCGTTATGCTGTAGCAGCTTATTTAGGTCTCGCTGATATTCTTAGAAGGTTAGATAGATTTGAAGAAATCCAAACGAAAATTCTTGAAGAAATAAGGGAAATGAGAATAGAGCAGAATAAGCTATGGGAAAACCAAAATAAAATGTGGGAAGAAATTAAGGGTTTAAGAGAAAATCAAGAAAAACTATGGAAAAATCAAGAAAAATTGTGGGAGAATCAAAACAAGATATTGGAAGAGATTAAAAACTTAAGAGAGAACCAAGAGAAATTATGGGAAAACCAAAACAAGATGTGGGAAGAAATTAAAGCACTCAGAGAAAATCAGGAAAGACTATGGGAGAACCAAAATAAAATGTGGGAAAATCAGAATAGAATGTGGGAAGAAATTAAAAACCTAAGAGAAGGACAACAAAAATTATGGGAAAATCAGAATAGAATATGGGAAGAAATAAATAAAACATGGAAAGAAATAAAGAGTCTTAGGGAAGAACAAACCAAAATATGGAAGGAGATCAGGAGCATAAATGAGAGAATTGAGGCAATACAGGAAGAACAAAGAAGGCTAAGCATTACTGTTGAAAGATTAACCATTTCAGTTGAAGAAGAAGCAAGGGATGTCATAAGCTACAGGTTAATTAAAGAACTTGGTATAGAGATTAAGCTTGATAGATTGTTCATAAACGATAGAGAAATTAATATTTATGGAGCAGTGGGAGATATTTGTGTAATCGGAGAAGCTTCTGTTAGGATAGGACCTAGAATAGTTAGAGAGATAGAGGAAAAAATAGAGCTAATAAGAAAGTATAAGCCTGAGCTTTTGAAACCAAAATTAATAAAGGTAATTTATGCAGACGTTGTTCCTCCGAAAGTTTTAGAGCTTGCTTCTAAGAATAATATTTGGGTATTGAATTGGAAAGGAGATCTGCTTCCTATGAAAATAATTCAATGAAATAGTAAACTTTTCATAAAATTATTTAACTTTATCCTTAGAATTGTTTTCAATATAAAAATAAAATTAAAGATGGAAAAGGCCTGTTAAGAAATAGCTTATATTTATCAATTCCGTGTTAAGTCTCGCATTTATTATTAGTATGTGTTTGTTTGGTATTTCTTCCCATGGTTCTTTTGTTAATTTTTCTGATGCTACTATAACAGCCCTTTCACCTGAATCCAGCTTCATTCTTATTAATTGAGCAGTCTTTTCAGAGAAACCCTCTAACCTTAGTCCTTCGCGAGGTCTTTTGAGATAAAAGAGGGTATAATGCTGCGGTTTTTCCTTAACATACCGCAAAGCGTAAAGCTTTTTTCCATCGCTGGCAATAAAGTTCAGAGAATTGTAGCTTATGTTATTGGCATTGATTTTAGCTATAGCTCTTTCAACTCCTTCAACA